>NZ_AAWS01000054.1 GCF_000169175.1 Microscilla marina ATCC 23134 | reverse complement strand
CGCTCACAGGTGCCCTTACCGATAACAAAATATCATTTACAGCAGCCTTCTTTTTAGGCTCATCACACCACTTGCTTACTTCGGGGTGTAAATTAGTAAACTCTGCTTTTCCTTGAAAAAAAGGGAGTCCTTTACCTTCAAAATTATAACTTGAAGATGGGGGTGATTGTCCCATATTAACATTACAAACTTCTATCAACTCAACTTCAATCCAATCTTCTCTCATTGTTTCTCTTGCTTTTTTTTATTCTTTTTCTCACTTGTCTTTACTAGGATGTGTAGGATGCACGGATTTTTAGGATTACTTGACTTCTTCGAGCAGGTAAATTAGCCCGTAAACGTTGTGCCCTTAGTACTATTATCCTACTCAACTGTCTTTACTAGGATGCGTAGGATGCACGGATTTTTAGGATTACTTAGCACAACCATCCTATTCATCCATACATCCTACTCATCCTATTATGTTTTGTATATGTGAGCCCTTAGCACAACCATCCTATTCATCCGTACATCCTACTCATCCTATTATTTCTTTTGTTGATTGTCTGGATGATGAATATTGTACACTCGCTTGTA
Source organism: Microscilla marina ATCC 23134 (assembly GCF_000169175.1). Classification (NCBI taxonomy): domain Bacteria; kingdom Pseudomonadati; phylum Bacteroidota; class Cytophagia; order Cytophagales; family Microscillaceae; genus Microscilla; species Microscilla marina. The sequence goes on along the minus strand of NZ_AAWS01000054.1, from coordinate 60,637 downwards.
CTCCAGGCTTTTACCTCCAAAATTGATCAAGAGCCCAATGGGTAAGTTATACGCCTGACAATAATTCATAGCCTGATTAAGGTGATTATCATCCAGACGAGCCACTGCTTTGAGCTCCAGCATAATGGTACCCTCTACAAAAAAATCTACCCGACGTGTGCCAATGTGTTCGCCATCGTAGTAAATATTCATACTCATTTCGCGCTCAAAGGCAAGCCCTTGTTTAGCCATTTCTATTTTGAGGGCACGTTGGTAAATCACCTCCTGAAAGCCACCACCCAGAGTGGAGTGCACCTTCATACAACAACCTATAATTTTGTGGGTGAGTTCTTTGTGTTTCATTTTGTCAAATAGTCATCAAAAGTAAGCATTAAGCTACCAACGCCTCGTTTAGTTCTTCAATAATTGCCTGTATTTGGTTGCCAAACAACTTTTGCATTTTGCCCCTGCCCCCCTTCGCATCAAAGGGGCTATAGTCTAGGTCGTCAATATCTACATACAAGCTCGTAGCAACATGGTCTTTGAGCATGCGCAGCCATTGCATTTGTTCTTCATTAAACTTAGGGCTAGAGCCCGAATGTCGTTTAAATACCCAATCCTGAAAGTTACGGTCTACGGTTTTGTCATACGCCGTAAGTACCGAGTCGAGCCCCGTAATGCGCCGCAACAACGCCACCAAAGCCGTGAGTTCTTTTTCGGGGCGACTGCCTTTCACCTTTTCTAAAGCAGTGTAGGCTTCCCACACCACCAAAGGAGCCAAGGTGGGTTTGTCGGCTTTGAGCGCGGCTAGCACCTCCTTCACCATTTTTTCGGTAATGTGGCGGCGTTGGTGGGGTTGGTCGTAGTATATGCTCAATGCCTCGATCTCGTCTTTGTGGTCTGCCATATATTGGCTAAAGTCTTGCACCATTGCTTGGGCACGGTCGGTAGAGCTGGTGTCCCACTCGGCTTTGGTTACTTGGTCGAGGTTGATGTGGTCAATGATTTGCTCGTGTTCGCGGCGCACGTTTTCTAAGTATTCGTTGAGCTCTCCGTTAAAGGTACTTCCAGCAGTTTCTATCAATTGCGCTTGCGCCTGTTCGCGCGCCATCTCCAGGCTGGGCAAGCCCTGGCTTTGCATCAATGCTTGAGCAGCAGTGTCTATGGTGTCAGAGTCGTAAGCCGCCAATAGCTCTTTGGTCATTTGTGGCAGGCTTTTGCCGCCCGAATGCTCTAGCACGCCTTCGGCTTCGGTAGGCGATAGTTGCCCATTGAGCCTCACAAGGCGGTTTGCCAACGACAAAAACAAATCTTCGTCGCTGGCACCCATAGCCACTGCGCCTAGCAGGTCTTTGGTTGCCACCGACCGTTTGCGCTCTAGGGGGCGGCTGTCGGTTTTCTTAGATTTGGTGGCACCCACCGCATCTACAATCACAAAGTGGGTTTTGTGCTGCGCCGCTGACGATACTTGCTTTAGGGCATCATCGCCCACCGTGCGGGTGCCTCGCCCCTTCATCTGTTCAAAATAGTTGCGGCTTTTTACATCGCGCATAAACAAGAGCACCTCTAGGGGTTTTACATCGGTGCCGGTGGCTATCATGTCTACGGTTACTGCTATGCGGGGGTAATAGTTGTTGCGAAAGCGGTTGAGCACCGACTTGGGGTCTTCTTGAGCTTTGTAGGTCACTTTTTTGCAAAAGTCATTGCCTTCGCCAAACTCTTCGCGCACCATTTTTATAATATCATCGGCGTGGCTGTCGGTTTTCGCAAAAATGAGGGTTTTGGGCACTTGGTATTCGCCTTGGTCATCGTAGCGTTTCGGGAATATGTCTTTTTGTAGGGCACGTTTAAACTCCCGTATGATGTGGCGTATTTGGCTGGGGTTTACTACCTTCTTGTCGAGGTTGTTTTTGGTATATATGGTGTCTTCGTCTTCTTGTTGCCAACGGGTGCGGCGGGTGAGCTTGTCGCGGCGGTCTACCTGCCAGCCTGCTTCTATAGTAGCCCCCTTTTGCGACACTTCGGTTTCTATCAAATATACATCATAGGGCACATTTACCCCATCTACCACCGATTGCTCATAGGTATATTCGCTCACTACGTTTTCGTTAAAAAAACCAAAGGTGCGTTTGTCGGGCGTGGCAGTCAACCCCACCAAAAAGGCATCGAAATAGTCGAGCACCTGTTTCCAGAGGTTATAAATAGAGCGGTGGCACTCGTCAACTACTATAAAATCAAACATCTCCAGGGGCAACTTGGGATTGTACACCACAGGCATAGGGGCTTTGTTTTGCAGTTGGTTTTGCAGCCAAGTAGACTCGTTGGGGTGGTCGAGTTCGGCGCTTTCGTCTAGCTCTTGCCCTTTGAGTATAGAGTACAGCCGTTGAATGGTGCTTATATACACTTGGTTGTCGGGGGCTATGTGGCTAGAGCTCAGGCGTTGCACATTGTATAGCTCGGTAAACTTGCGATTGTCGTCTCTGGGCTGAAACTTCATAAACTCTTGCTCGGCTTGCTCGCCTAGGTTTTTAGTATCTACCAAAAACAACACTCTTTGGGCATTGGCGTGCTTGAGCAAGCGGTATATAAAAGTAGCGGCAGTAAAAGTTTTGCCCGCTCCTGTAGCCATTTGGATCAATGCCTTGGGGCGATTTTCTTTAAAAGAAGTTTCTAAATTATTGATGGCAACTATTTGCGCTGGACGCAAACCTGCAGTATTTAGGGTGGGCATATCGAGCAAATTACCTCGCAAAGTTTTGCCACTTTTGCGATAGTCTTCCAGCCATTGGGTCAGGGTTTGGGGGGTATAAAATCCAAATACTCGCCTGCCTCTGGGCTTGGGGTCGTGGTAGTTGGTAAAGCGGGTAAGCGTGCCCGTACTTTCGTATACAAAGGGCAAAGGGTCATGGTTGAGGTGTTTTAGTTTGGCATGGGCATATTGGGTCGACTGTTCTTCTACCATTGTGAGGTGGTGCCCTTCTTTTTCGCGTTTGGCTTCTATAATGCCTACAGGTTTGCGTTTTACAAACAACACATAGTCGGCAGGTCCTACGTCGGTTTGGTATTCGCGTACTGCTACGCCTTGGCTTGCGTTGAGGTTTACCTTGTTTTTGGCTTGCACAGCCCAGCCTGCTTGTTGTAGTAGTTGATCTATCTTATCACGCGCAATTTGTTCAGGATGTTGATTGGTGTTTGCCATAGCAATTTCAATTGGGTTCGCAGAATAGTATAGCAAGCAAATTCGTAAAAAACAGTTTGAAGACAAAGCATGGGGATAGTTTTTTACCCAAAGCTTCCAGTAATTCACTGAGCTAAACCGCCCTACGATTGGCTTCTCAAGAGTGAAAGATTAAACAAACATGATGTAGTGTCTGGAGTACTACTGCAGGTCAATGACTAAAACTGACAGGGCACCTCTTGCTTGAACCTAAAGTTGTCGAGCAGGAGGTTGCCCTCATAACGGGTTGCTTTTACATAGTACACTTCCAATATTATAAAGGGGTAGTTGGCTTTTTGGGGGGCAAGTTCTACCAGGTATCGTTGCCACGCTGTCTTTTTTACTGGCCCCGACTCCCACAACAACTCGCTTTGTTTACAGCTTTTAGTACCTCCCCATACCCTGAGCTGAGCTACTGCCCCGAAGCTTCCGGCAAAATTGGGCGAATAAGCCAAATCTATAGTATACTGGTAACACTTGCCCATGAGCAAAGGCTGAGAAAGCTGCTGCTGACAAGCCTCCCAACTATCGTAACGGCATACCAGGCTCAAGTACGATTTGCCGTCAGACGGTGGCAAAGTTACCAGCCAATAGCCTGGCTGTATATCTGGGGTGCTCCCCAACTGGCAAGGCAACCAATGAACAGGCACAGTAGAAGTGCCAGGTGTACCTTCAAATGAGGGGTTGCGAATGGTTTGGGCGTTTGCCAACAAGGTAAGCCAACAAATCAAATATAGTGGGTACAGTAGTCTGAGCATCAATTGGGAGTTTGGTAATAATTAATCAATATATACAACTGACGGGATTGGGAGAAGTTTTTACCTTTCTTCTTTCAAAAAAAACAGGAAACATATCAATCATTACAAAAAAATGGATAATCTCTGCGATGAAACCTCTAAACTATTGCCCACCAACACCTTAGCTTTTTAGTGTAACCTTCGCACGGTCAGGTTTCATCAATAAAGCAAATTGTAAACATATCAATTACCTTATTGCATCATTACGTTTAATATTCTACTTTTGAAGAGTGCATGGATACTCATGCACAGTTGGTTAGTGATGGATTTGGTTGATTAAACAGGGATAAGTTCAGGCAATAGCCGTTGGTTACTGCCTGACTTTTTTGCTTTGGCAAGATACGCTGCTACTGTTAACTATGGCAGCTACTAGGTTATAAAGCTATGGAAAGATTATTCACTTTATTTTTTTATAGCAATGTTTATTTCAGGCAATCAAATCGAAGAGGAGTTATTAACCCTTCAGGCAAACACAGGTTTTACTCAAGCTGTAGCTGGCATCAAAACAGGAAGGTTTAAAAGGGATGTAAACCAAGTTACTTACCAATACCGCGTTACTTATACCCAGCATTTGCGGAATTATATGTATGACCCTGCCCGATTAAACGTTATTTTTTCTGATGCTTCTCTACAACACCTTTTCTTTCGCACTTTTGGCTACCAGGGCAATACCCGTTTTACCATATACCCCAATGCCTGGTTGCGTGACCTTCCATTGTTGGACATAGGCGAAAATGTATACTTTGGTGATGGTATACTACTGGGAACCAATCAAATATCAGAAAATCAACAATTTATAAAAGTAGGACGGATTAGGATTGGCAAAAACACCATATTTGACCAGCACTGCAGTGTGGGCTTAGACACGCAAATAGGACAAGATGTACAAGTAAGGTTTAAGTCATCTATTGGTTTAAAATGTACACTGGGCAACTCAATCACTGTAGGAGAATGTAGTATTGTTGGGCACAGAGCACAACTTGGCGACAGGGTGCGCCTCGGGCTTAACACTAAGTTGGGTAACTTTGTACGGGTAGACGATGATGTAGTCATTGGAGATTTTCAAATCATTCCGCCGTTTAGTCATGTTACCCGTCAAGGAGTTTTTTCTAGCCAGCCAAAAGCTCATAACAGTTTACCTAACGCGTTGGCATTCAATACCATGAGCTGATTTTTTCGGCATTGTACCCATTGTTTTTGCTCAAACTCATGCAGTATTTTCATCAAGCTTTTGGCAGCAATGCCTACCAACCCGGCAAACTCTTCGGGAACAAAGTAAATAGATGCTTTTTCACGCGATTGACTCCTGATAGTGTCTGCTACTTCGAGCAATAGAGTGGCAATGCGTTGTTTGCTTGATTTATAAATCAACGATAAACTCTTTTGCTGAGTAGCTTCTATCTCTTGACAAAGGGCTTTCATGATGGCAAGTTTAAAGGGCAAATGCTCGTTCATGAGTTTTATTACCAATGGTTTAGGAATAAAACATACCTTGGCGTCAGTGAGTCCTTTTACAGAGTATTGATAGGTGGCAGAGGTAATGGCATTGGTGCCTAAGATATGCCCTGGCTTTATTACATTCAACACTGTAGCTTTACTTTCTGCTTGCTTTAGGGTAAGTAAAGTGCCTGCTTCTACGCAAAAAATCCCCATTGCCAACTGTTCTTCTTTAAACAGAAAATCGTTGGAACGAATGATCATTTCCTTGCGACTATCAGAAAATGAGGCCTTGCGTTCAGTGGTTGTGCTTGCAAATGCGCAGTGGTCACACGCATTTGTCGGTATATTTTGTGCTTTATCCAACATATTCGTTCAGAAAGATATATACAATAAGAGTAAGTTATACCAAAGGTAGCCTTTTGCTCTGCCACATAAAATGATAAACATCATATATCAATATGATGTTTAATACAATATTCCGAAGAATGACTGTTTTTTAATCGAAAATGTTGGCTATTTTCTCTAAAATTTTGGCATTCAATATGATTATCTTTTTTCCTTTCAGGTCAATTATTTCATTTTTCTTAAACTCTGACAAAGACCGAATCAAGGTTTCGGTGGCGGTACCTACTAGGTTTGCCAGATCTTCACGCGACAAACTCACGTTGATGGTTTTGTGATCGCTTTCCATTCCATAAAATTGCTTCAGCATTAAAATAGTTTCTGCCACGCGTTCTTTTACAGTTTTTTGGGCCAGGTCAGCAATTTTACTTTCGGCAAGCTTCAGGTCTTTAGTCAAAAACTCCATGACCCGCCCCGTTAGGTTACTACTGCCCTGCAACGTATTTAAAAATAACGCTTTGGGTATAAAACACACCCGGGTATCTTCTAACACTGCAGCCGATACTTCGTACTTTTCTCCCGACACCAACGAACGATATCCTAAAGGTTCGCCAGCTCCGGCAAGCCGCAAGATATGATCTTTGCCCGTTTCAGAGGTTTTAAAAACTTTTACTTTGCCGCTAAATATTGAAAAAAGCCCCAAGGGATAGTTTCCTTCGTGAAAGATGACATCACCTTTGCGGTAAAGGTTGCAACTCTTTTGTGAAGATATTTCTGCAAGATTATCCCGATCTAAATTTGAAAAAACACCCTTATGACGCATTCCACAGGTTTGACACGATGGGTTTTTAGGGTTGTGACTCATATAAAATTGTGTTTAAATATTATCTTATTAGTCTTTCTTATGTACTGGCAATAGCAGGTAACACCAAGGTGGGTATACCCTTGCACAGTTTATTTGTCTTAGCGCATCTAAATTACAAAATCTTTGTTGTTTTAGGAACGGAAAAAAAATAACTTTTCAGTTTGGAGATGCTCTTTCACCCTGATACTTCGTTACTTTTTTTAGCCGTAGCTACGGCTACACCTGCAAAAAGTGCCTCATCTCAGAATAAAATCCCTACCTCAAAATCGGTAATTTATTTTTTCACCATTCCTTATCTATCTACTTCTCCTAATACTATGTCAAGTGAGCCTACAATGGCTACCAGGTCGGCAATCATAGTGCCCCGCGATATTTCGGGCAACACAGATAAATTGACAAAACAGCAAGACCTTGCTTTGCAGCGAAAAGGCTTGTCACTTCTGCCATCTGCCCTAAAATAATACCCTAGCTCTCCTTTAGGGTTTTCGGCTCTTACATAAAAATCGTTTGCTTTGGGGCGTATTTTTTTGGGTACCAATGCCTGCGGGTCAAAGTCACGGGTACGTTTAAGGTCGGTGGTAAGGCGTGTAATGCATTGTTCTATGATTTTTGCCGATTCAAAACATTCTTGTAATCTTACCCAGGTACGGTCCCAACAATCGCCTTGGGTACCCATTTCACCCTTGCCTACTGGTATGTCGAAGTCTAGTTCGGGGTACACCGAGTAACCATCTATCCTGCGTAAGTCATATTTTAAGCCTGACGCCCTCAGCATAGGGCCTGACACCCCATAGTTAATGGCCAAATCAAGGGGTAAGGCACCTACTTTAGCGGTTCTTTGTACAAAAATTTTGTTTTCTATCAGTATTTGCTGGGTTTCTATAATTTTTGGTTTCAGGTATTTTACAAACTCTGCGCAACGCTCTTCAAAACCTACTGGCAAATCATAAAACAGTCCTCCTACCCAAATATAGTTGTACAACATTCGGGCACCACTCAACCATTCTAACAAACGCAAAATATGCTCACGGTCACGCATCATCCACATAAACACCGTAAACGAACCAATGTCTACCCCATAAGTACCCAAAGCCACAAAGTGAGACGCCAAACGGTTAAGCTCAGCTACCAATACTCTGATATACTCTACCCTTTTCGGGATTTTATCGCTGATGCCCAACATCTTCTCTACCCCCATTGCATACGCATGTTCTGAGTTCATAGCGGCAATGTAGTCCATTCTATCTACGTATGGAATAATTTGGTTATAGGGCAACGCCTCGGCATGTTTCTCAAAACAACGATGTAAGTAGCCCAGGTGAGGCACTACGTCTACAATGTACTCTCCATTGGTAATTAATTCCAGGCGCAGTACGCCGTGGGTAGAAGGGTGTTGAGGTCCCAGGTTGAGCACCATTTCTTCTGAACCAAGATCGGCAGGGGTATATTTATTTGGTTCTGATTTTTGCAGGTTGTCTTCTTCAAAAATGTATTGTACCTCTTGTGGGTTTTGGCGTAAATCGGGATTGGGGGTGTCTATATTATTCATGTTGGGTAGCAAAGTATTAAAAAACAAGTGTAGGCTAAAGTAAGGTCAAAAGACCAGACCAACAAGCTGATTTATAGTTTCGATAATTTAAAATTAATACAAATTTCACAATATCCTTCAGCCAAAACCCCATAGTTTGCTTAGCTTGATTTTTTTTTAACCCAACAGACTATACTTGTGAAATTTATTGTTCGATTAATTCTTTTAATTGTACTTTTAGCAGGAACAGAGGCATGTAGCCGCAAAAAAACCTCGCTCAAAATCAAAGGAAGTGACTCGGTGCTGCCCATTTCGCAAAAAGCGGCCGAAACTTTTATGCAACAATACCCAAAAGCCAGCATCACGGTTACCGGTGGGGGCAGTGGTGTAGGCATTGCTGCTCTGATCAATGGCACTACCCATATTGCCATGACCTCGCGGCAAATCAAAATCTCGGAGCAGCTTAAGATCCAGGCCACTGACAAAAAAATAAAAGAAGATATTATTGGACATGATGCCCTGGCTTTGGTGGTGCACCCTTCCAACCCTGTCAGAAAACTTACCCGTGAACAAATTGAAGGTATTTTTACCGGAAAAATAAAAACCTGGCAGGAAGTAGGCGGAGACCCTGGCAATATTGTGGCTTACTCCCGCGAAACAAGTTCGGGTACTTATGAATATTTCAAAAAGAAAGCACTTAACGGCTCTGAATACGACAATACGGTTTTATCACTTAACTCTAATGGGGCCATTATTCAGTCGGTGAGCCAAACCAAAGGCGGCATTGGTTACATAGGCCTGGCTTATATCTCGTCCAAAACCAAAGCATTGGCGGTTTCTTTCGATCAGGGCAAAAGCTTTGTAATGCCTACTTTTGAGAACGCCAAACAAAAAAAATACCCCATTTCCCGCCCCTTGTTTTATTACTACGACCAAAGCCAAACCACTAAGGTGGTTGATTTTATGCAATACCTGTATTCGCCCACTGGACAAAAACTAATCAAAGACATTGGTTACATACCCAATCGCTAACTTCTAACTATTGTATGATGACCCATAAAAAGATATTTGAAAAAATTATTGAAGCTGTCATTTATGCCAGTGGCACCGCTACTACCATTGTGGTGCTCCTCATTGTGTTTTTTTTGTTTCGGGAGGGGCTGGGGCTATTTCGGCAAGCACCAATGCAAAAAACCTATACGGTGGCAGTGCACCCCCAAAACCCAGTACGCCAGCTCAGCATTGACCAGTTGAAGGCTATTTTTTCAAAAAAAGAAAAAAACTGGAAAACCTTTGGGGGTAAAAACCAGTCCATTGAGACTTTTAGTTCGGAAGACATAGAAAAACACCTGAAAGGCCAGGACTTGGGAGAGGCATTTAGCAAACTAAAAGACCTGGTAACTACCTATGCCCAAAACAAGGAAAACCTGGTGGTGGTGATGCCTAAAAAATTTATGCCCGACAAGTTTGTCCTCATTCCTACCGAGCATATGAGCATCGAGGCTTTTTTTAGGGGCAAAGAGTGGCGCCCTACCTCAGAACCCATACATAGTTTTGGGGTGTTGCCCATTATTGTGGGCACCTTGCTGGTGTGTTTTGGGGCCTTGTTGTTCGCAATTCCTACCGGAATTATTGCCGCCATTTATTTGGTAGAAATTGCCAACAAGCAAGTAAAAAACATTATTAACCCTTTTATAGAACTTCTGGCGGGGATTCCCTCGGTGATTTATGGTTTTTTTGGGCTGGTGGTGATTGTTCCTTTTATCCAAAAAACTTTTGCCCTGGATATGGGAGAAACTGCCCTGACCGGAAGTATTATTTTGGGCATTATTTCATTGCCTACCATTATTACCATTTCAGAAGATGCCATCCGTTCGGTGCCCCGTGAACTCAAAGAAGCTAGTTTTGCTCTGGGAGCCAACCACTTACAAACCATTTTCAAAGTAATTGTTCCTTATGCCCTTTCGGGCATTGTGTCAGCGGCTATCTTGGGAGTGGGGCGCACCATAGGCGAAACAATGGCTGTGTTGATGGTCACTGGTAATGCGGCTCAAATGCCTTCTTCGTTTTTAGATTCGGTGCGGGTAATTACCTCTACTGTAGCCGCCGAACTGGGCGAAACAGCCCAGGGGGGCATTCATTACCGGGCGCTTTTTATGCTGGCTTGTGTGCTTTTTATTTTAACCTTTTGGCTCAATTTGCTGGCCGAATGGATTGTGGCAAAAAAAACCCAGAAATAGATAAAAACCCAGAAAGAGCAAGCTTAACAATAAAAACTATTCATTATTTAGCAATGTCACAAAGCAAACAACAGAAGCAAACAATAGTATTTACCACTTTTATGGTTATTACGGTGCTGGTAGGTGCTATTTCAATTGGTGTCTTTTTCTATATTTTTTTCAATGGAATCAGTGTATTGAGTTGGGGATTTTTTACGGGAGTGCCAGAAAACGGCATGACCGAAGGAGGTATCTTTCCGGCCATTATGGGAACCCTCATTTTGATTGTGGGAAGTGGCCTGGTGGCTTTCCCCATGGGCATTTTGGCGGGTATTTTTATGAACGAATACGCCCACCAAAATTGGTTCAAAAAATTTGTCAGGCTCATGACAAATAACCTGGCAGGTATTCCTTCCATTGTCTTTGGTTTGTTTGGCATGGCTTTTTTTGTGAACGGTCTGGGCTTTGGAGTGAGCATTTTGTCGGGGTGTTTAACCCTAGGAGTTTTAATCTTACCCATCATTATCCGCACTACCGAAGAGTCCCTCAAGTTTATTCCGGATGACTACCGACTGGCCAGCTATGCTCTGGGAGCCAGCAAGTGGCAAACCATTTGGCGGGTTATTCTCCCAGCGGCTTTGCCCAACGTTGTAACCGGGGTTATTTTGGCAGTTGGGAGGGTAGCCGGCGAAACTGCCGCCATCCTTTTTACGGTGGCGGCTTATTTTCTCCCCAAAATGCCCACCTCTATTTATGATGAAACAATGGCACTGCCTTATCATTTATATGTGATTTCTACGAGTGGTACCGACATTGAAAAGGCCCGCCCTTATGCCGACGGCACCGCACTTACTTTGTTGATATTGGTTTTTGGTCTCAACCTGTTGGCCAATTGGTATAGAAAAAGACTCAATAAAAAAATTAAAGTTTAACGATATGAGCTCACAAAACTCGCTTCCTGAGCAGGGTCTAAACCTTGACAAAACCGCAAAAAATATGACTGCTGAGGCAAAGATTATTACCCGTAACCTTGATTTTTTTTACGGCGATTTTCAGGCACTTAAAAACATCAATGCCCAAATAGATGCACACACGGTAACCGCCCTGATAGGTCCTTCGGGTTGCGGAAAATCTACTTATTTGCGGGTGCTCAACCGAATGAACGATTTGATAGAGGGAGCCAAAGTAAAAGGGGAAGTCTTGATTGATGGTCAAAATATTTATGATAAAAAACTAAACATCAACGAGTTGCGAAAAAATGTAGGCATGGTATTTCAAAAACCTACACCTTTTCCAAAGTCTATTTTTGAGAATGTAGCCTATGGATTGCGCGTCAATGGTATGACGGAAAACCTCACAGAAAGAGTCGAGAAATCGCTTAAGCAGGCGGCCCTTTGGAATGAAGTGAAGGATAACCTGAAAAAATCGGCCCTGGGTCTTTCCGGGGGGCAACAGCAACGTTTGTGCATTGCCCGCACTATTGCCATTCAACCCGACATTATTTTGATGGATGAGCCTACTTCAGCCCTGGATCCTATTTCAGCCTCGCAAATCGAGGATTTGATTATGGAGCTCAAAGAACGCTTTACCATCATCATTGTGACTCACAATATGCAACAAGCCCGCCGGGTAAGCGACAAAACAGCTTTTTTCTATCTGGGTGACCTGGAAGAGTACGATGAAACTTCCAGAATTTTCAAAAGTCCTGCGTCCGAAAAAACCCAAAATTATATCCGGGGAAAGTTTGGTTGAGTTGGTTTCTGGTCTTTACCCGCATTCAAAAAGCAGCATTTTACCAATATTTCTTGCACCCTTTGCCTATATTGTCGCCTAGAACAATTTGTGCAAACAAACTTGGATTACAAAAACAATAAGTATAAGTCTTAATAAAAACCAATTCAATTAAAAGCTAATAATTACTTTTAAAATGCACCATGTATTTATTGTTATTCGTTATTAAAAGCAATAACTTTGCTTTCTATTAAAAGTCTTATAAATATTATGCAGGCTACAAATATACCAATTCATTTAAGGGGCAATGATAGTTTGCAAAAGCTTGCAAACTTCGCAAATAATGCCATAACAAAAACAAGCTTCTCAGTAACTTCACGAGTTTTATTTTTTTTTGGTAATTTAGTTATTATTGCTTCAAAGAAGATTCATCAAAAAAATATTCAGCTTGTTTTTGGTAAAAATAATCCTATAAAAGTAAACAAGAAAAACTATCATCTTGCTCGATATTTTTGTCACTATTACGATAATACCATCAACAAACTTAAAGGTATTGAACACGATGTTAATAATTTAAAGAATACAGGAGAGTTCGATGCATTCCCTCAATCTTTTCAACATTTTGTAGAAAATTTATTGGATATAAATAATCTTATTCAAGACACTAACCAAGATATTAAGGATCAATTTTTACTTCTTGATTCAGTTGTTGATAGACAAAGTATACCATCAGGAATGGTTATCCTCACAGAAGAAGATTTATGGAACTCGCGTAACAAGGCTTACAACTACCGGTAAGCCTTTGTTTGCATTTATTTACCAACAAGAACCAAAGCTTGGTATATGTTTGAAAAGTTTTATCCTACTACCCGCCTAGGCACTAAAAAAAACCACAGTCAAGGTTTATCCCCACTCATTCAAACCCACCTTTTCAAATTTAAAGATCTCAAAAAAGATGAGTTTATTGTTGAAGTTGAAGAATTTAAACTAGATACTTTTGTTATTAAGTTTTACCCAAAAAAAGCTACACATAGTAAAGATAAGTATAACTTAATTACCCAGAGTTATTCTAGCACAGAGGCAACAAGAATCATAAAAACCTGTGTAGAAATCATGATAAGTTTATACCATAATCGGGAAGATGCATCCTTTGCCTTTATTGGTGCAGCAAAACCTCAAGAAGATACTGATACAACCCAAAGGTTTCGTATTTACAGGCTTGTCATGCAAAACTTTTTTAAGCCTATTGACTTTCAACATATTGAAGTCCCACAACATAGCTTGTACCTGCTAGTTAACATGGAAGCTTTAAGGTATAACAACAAACATCACATAGATATATGGAACATGCTAAATGAGGTTTATGAACTATAAAATCAATTACATGTTTGACAAACAGTCTCAAGCTAATCACTAAAACTTGAGGTAGTAGAAGCTCCAAACTATTTTGTTATTCCAATAACTATATCTGATATTTGCCCAGACTGTATTACCAACCTTTATACTTTTTAATTTTATTATGTGGTCGCAATTTAAAATGTACTTTGACCTCGGTTTTGAGCATATTATAGCACTCGATGCCCAGGATCATATCATATTTGTAGTAGCACTGATGGCTATTTACCAACTCAAAGATTGGCGTAAAATCTTAATTTTAGTGACAGCATTTACCCTGGGGCATTCACTTACTCTGGCCATATCAGGCTTGGGTTATGTTACCAGTAACACTACTACCGTAGAAATACTGATTGCGTTTAGTATTTTGGTAACTGCCATTGTGAACCTTGGGCAAAAACTACCTAAAACAACTCCTCAGCCTTCTACCCGAGAGGCTTTGATCAGGTATGGCATCGCTTTTTGCTTTGGCCTCATTCACGGTTTAGGCTTTGCCAGGCAGTTCAAATCTATCTCAGGAGGCATCAGCGACCTGATTTTTAAATTGCTGGCTTTCAATATTGGACTTGAGATAGGTCAAATTGTAATAGTTTTATTAATTTTGTTACTATCCTTTCTTTTTACTCGCCAACTTCAAAAGAAAGAACACGACTGGAATGTGTTACTTTCGGGTGCAGCTTTAGGCATTTCTTTGTTTTTGATATTTCAGCGATTAGGGGGAGCAGCTTGATTTTTGTACTATTAGAAAAGTGATGCTGTTTGTGGCAACACAAGTAGTGATGCTGATCTTGAGTTCGATAAAAAATTTCAATTTTAAAACCTTATAACATCATGAAAAGATTTCTGTGTTTATTTCTAAGCCTTTTTTCGGTTACTGCAATGGCGCAACATGACAAGCCTTATGTAAGTTCGAAATTTGCGCAGTTAGAGCAACTATTACCCACACCTAACAATTACCGCACAGGGTCGGGGGCACCAGGGCACGAATACTGGCAACAAAAAGCTGATTATAAAATTAAGGTGGCTTTAGACGAAAAAAAACATATATTAACGGGTGCCGAAACCATTACTTATTATAACTATTCGCCCGACAATCTTAAATATTTGTGGGTGCAGATAGACCAAAACCGTTTTAAGAAAGGGTCTGATGCTTTTGAAACTCGAAACACCCGACTCAACGATGGACCAAACTTTGGCATGATCAACCTTGTTGTAGGACAAGCTTCTGAGTGGGGTTGCAAAATCAAAAGTGTAAAAGACAAAAGTGGTAAACCAATGAAGTATGTCATTAACAAAACAATGATGCGCATTGATTTGCCCCAACCCCTTAAGGCTAAAGGAGGAAATATGACTTTCTCTATAGAGTGGGAACACAAGATTGTAGATGCAAAAAAAACCAATTCCCGCAGTGGGTACGAGTATTTTCCTAAAGATGGCAACTACTTGTATGAAATAGCCCAATGGTTTCCTCGTATGTGTGTATACGACGACGTAAACGGATGGCAACACAAGCAGTTTTTGGGCAATGGTGAGTTTGCGCTTACATTTGGCGATTATGAGGTAGCTATCACGGCTCCTGCTGACCATATTGTGGGGGCAACTGGTGAATTGCAAAATGCCAAAAAGGTGCTGACTTCTGACCAACTGAACCGTTTAAAGAAAGCTGCTTCTGCCACAAGCCCTGTGCTGATTGTAGACCAAAAAGAAGTAGAAACCAAAGAAAAAACCAAAGCCAGTGGTACCAAAACCTGGGTATTCAAGGCTAAAAATGTACGTGACTTTGCCTGGGCAAGCTCTCGTAAGTTTATCTGGGATGCGATGAAGGTAAAAGTAGGAAACAACGATATATGGGCGATGTCTTATTACCCCAAAGAAGGTAATCCATTGTGGGGCAAATATTCTACGCAAGTAGTGGCACACACCCTCAGAACTTACTCTAAGTATACCTTTGACTACCCTTACCCAGTAGCAGTGTCGGTACATGGGCCTATATTTGGTATGGAGTATCCAATGATTTGTTTCAACGGTGGGCGCCCTCGTGCCGATGGTACTGTGCCAGCCCGTACCCGCAAAGCCATGATCTCGGTGATTATTCATGAAGTAGGGCACAACTATTTCCCGATGATTGTAAACTCAGACGAAAGACAGTGGACCTGGATGGATGAGGGTTTGAACTCGTTTTTACAGTTCCTTTCTGAAAAAGAAATTCCATTACAGAGCTGGGCTAAAGCCGATTACCCAAAAACTTACCCTCACCGCCGTGGACCTGCCAAAAACATTGTACGTTACATGCGTACCGACCCCACCAAGATTGTTCCTATTATGACCAACTCTGAGTCTATTCCACAGTTTGGCAACAATGCCTATGGCAAACCTGCTACTGCATTGAACATTTTGCGTGAGGTAGTGATGGGCAAAGAGTTGTTTGACCATGCTTTTAAAACTTACTCTCAGCGTTGGTACTTTAAACACCCCAAGCCTGCCGATTTTTTCCGCAC
Source organism: Microscilla marina ATCC 23134 (assembly GCF_000169175.1). Classification (NCBI taxonomy): domain Bacteria; kingdom Pseudomonadati; phylum Bacteroidota; class Cytophagia; order Cytophagales; family Microscillaceae; genus Microscilla; species Microscilla marina. The sequence continues at coordinate 44,626 of NZ_AAWS01000054.1, read as the reverse complement.
GATGGAAGATGCCTCAGGGGTTGACCTGGATTGGTTTTGGCGGGGATGGTTCTACTCTACGCTTCCGGTAGATATGAGCATTGACAACGTAAAGGCTTTTGCTTTCTCTGAATCGGGTAAAACGGTAGAAGCTCCAGCAGGAGGTTTAAAACACAAGGCTTTTGCCAACAAAAAGTTTAATGGTTTAAGAGAACGCTTAAGCAAAGGTTTTGGCTTACGCCTGACTGATAAAGAAATGGCGATGCTGAAGCCAGGTAAATATTACTACTCAGTAAAAGTGAAAAATATTGGAGGTAATATTATGCCTTTGTTTATTCAGGCAAACTTTGTAGATGGCAGCAAGCAGTTGGTAAAAGTGCCGGCTGAAATATTCAGAAAAAGCCCCAATCAGGTATACAAAGGGTTGATCTTCGACAAGCCAGTAAAATCGTTTCAGTTAGATCCGAACGAAATGACTGCCGATATTGACACTAAAAACAACACGTTCCCAAGGGCTAAGAAGGGGTCTAAGTTTAAGGAGTTAAAAGAGAAAAAAGAAAAATCTAATAAGTGATCTTTCATAAATAATTTGAGCCATTAAAGTGTATCTATTGCCCTCATTCTTCTCAAAAAAAAAGCCTCATAGCTTTGGCTATGCACCGTTTTTTTTGAATTGTCTGAGAACAATATATTTTCTTAAATTAGCACATCTTATTTTTTCCAGATCACTAAATAGATTGTTGAATGACTTTATTGTTATATGATTGGCGCAAAGCGTTTTTTCGTTTTATAACATCATTTCATTCAAAACAGAACAGGCAGGCAGGCGGAAACGTCTGTCTGTTTTTTTTATTTTTTTTAAGTAATGATTTGCAACATTCAAAAAATCGTATGTATATTTGCATCCGCTTTTAAGCAATCACGGGATATGGCGCAGTCCGGTAGCGTACTTGCATGGGGTGCAAGGGGCCGCAGGTTCAAATCCTGCTATCCCGACTCTTTAAATACTAAAAACCTCTTATGAACATAGTTTGTAAGAGGTTTTTTTTGTTAACCTCACTCTGGCAAAAGCCTCATTATCGTCAGCTCAAGTATATTCACTAGTGTATCACTTCATCCGGTGAGTTCTGATTATCAAACAAAAAATCTGCAAGCTATAGCCCAATCTGACGCAAGCCTCCAGGCTTGTGTCTATTATCGGGGAAGCATCTTGCTTCCATGTTTTTGTAAAAAACAAATGCTATGCTGGACACAAGCCTGGAGGCTTGGTAGTGATATAAACAAAGCAATTGCCATTCATTTTTTTATGTTTTGGTCATACTGAACGCACGTGAAGCATCTGGCTCCCTCACGTGTTGCTGATGACAACTTATTGGAGTATGATTTTCAGAAAGTTTACAATTTTAAACAAAATAATAGATCTGTAAAACACACAAAACACCCATAGGGTAGAGCTTCTTAAGCCTCCAAATTGCTCCCAAGATCACTGCTACCACTATTAATGGTCTGACTCAAAACCTTTTTTAGCAAACTCATTTCGCGTTTTAGATAATCTTCTGTCAATAAATGTAAAGGGTTCAATAAGTAAAAGTACCTATATATATAGCTTCTTCAAAACAGGTAGATTTACCCCTATAAACCTCTCCCTTCTCTGCTACATTTGTAATATCAAACAACACTACAAAGTGTAGTTACTTGATAACCAGGCGATGCTGAAAACCTAACAACAGAGTAAGCAATTTACCTTAAACCCCAAAATTATGATTACTGCAACAATGGAAACAACCGAGTTCAAAGCAACTATGTTGGCACTTAAACATCACTTTCAATCAGGGCAAACTACTCGCTACCCTCTCAACACCTTGGTTTCATTCAAGAGTGCATCAACAGAACTACCCGAAGAGGCCAAAAAATACACTAAAGAGTATGAGAACACGCTTAAATCTTTTACTAATGGGGAAAAAACAGCGCTTGATCAAAATACTAATGGCTATGTAAAGGATAAGGATTTTGAGAAGTTCAAGCAAAGAATGAACGAACAACGCAACAAAGCCAAACAAAATGCCAATCAAGCAATTGACAAGTACATTGACAAGATGATTGATGTAGGAGAGAGGCACCCTGAGGCTCAAAATGCAATTGTGGCAGCTTCAGATAGTATTTTATCTTTCTTTAGTGGCTTGATCAATGGTTTGGTAAACTTTGTTACCACCCTGATTAGTAACATTGTTCAATGGTTAGAAACTGCATTTGGGCATGTTAAAAACTGGGTAGAAGGAGCAATTAATTCTATTGAAAACTTTTTTAGTGGCATATTGGTCAGAGTTGCCGTCGCTTAAAAAAACAAGATAATATTTTAAATAAAATCCCTGCCGACTTAAGCTAAAAACTTAAGTCAGCAGGGATTTAGATTTTAATGGGTATACCCTCCATCTGTAGGGCAAATACTACCCAGTTTTACTTATAAAACCTTTTTTTAGAGTTATTGATGCCTGACATATTTTTGAAACCTGCCAGGCCTTCACCTATGCCTCTACCTTTACTGGTACCTTATTAAGTGCATCAATATACGCATTGACTGCAGCAAGTACAATGTCACTATGAGCAGCAAAACCATAATACACCAGGCTATCGCGCCCAAGCTGCACGTGCACCTTCCCAAGATCATCGCTGCCACTGGTAATAGTCTGGATCAAGATTTCTTTTAACGCTACACGTTGCCCCACTATAGTATGCAGGGCATTTACTGCGGCATCTATAGGTCCGTTGCCTTTGGCTGTACCTTTTTTCAACTCCCCTTGATAAATCACCTCAATGGTAGCACTTGGAGTAGTAGTACCACAAGTTACGTTCAAAGACTTCAGCGTTACCTGGCTGTCTGCCAACGTAGTATCACCCGCCAAAGTAAGTAAATCCTCATCTCTGATTTCTCTTTGCTTGTCTGCCATTACCAAAAAACGCTGATAGATTTCGTCCAGCTTTTCGCCCTCATACTGGTGCCCCAATAGCTCCAGGCGGTGTTTCAAGGCGGCACGTCCACTACGCGCTGTAAGCACAATAGACGAATTAGCCACGCCTACATCGGCAGGGTCGATAATTTCGTAGTTTTCGCGGCTTTTAAGCACCCCATCCTGATGGATTCCTGAGGAGTGGGCAAAAGCATTGCGTCCTACTATAGCCTTGTTGGGCTGTACAGGCATACGCATCAAACGAGAGATAAGCCCACTGGTTGAGTTCAACTCTTGAGTTTTTATCTCAGTTTCAAGGTGGAGGTCGTTGTGGGTTTTCATAATCATAACCACTTCTTCGAGCGAGGTGTTACCAGCACGTTCTCCTACCCCATTGATGGTACATTCTATTTGGCGGGCTCCCTGAATCACCCCGGCAATAGAGTTAGCGGTTGCCATGCCTAAATCATTATGGCAGTGTACCGATATGATCGCCTTGTCGATATTTTTGACATTGTCTACCAAATATTTAATCTTGGCGCCATACTCTTCGGGCAGGCAATACCCGGTAGTATCTGGAATGTTGACTACAGTAGCACCTGCCGCAATGACGCCTTCGAGCATGCGGGCTAAAAATTCTAAATCAGCACGTCCGGCATCTTCAGCATAAAACTCAATGTCTTCTACATATTTTTTTGCGAACTTTACTGCAGCTATGCCTCGCTCCATGATATCTTCGCGGGTACTGCGAAACTTGTGCTTGATGTGGTAGTCAGAAGCTCCAATACCTGTATGAATACGTTTGCGTTTGGCGTGTTTCAATGAGTCAACCGCTACCTCAATGTCTTTCTGGTTGGCACGGGTCAAGGCACAAATAATGGGGTTGCTTACTGCCTTGGATATTTCTATGACTGATTGAAAATCGCCAGGGCTGGAAATTGGGAAACCAGCTTCTATGACATCTACCCCTAGTTTTTCGAGGGTTTTTGCTACTACAATTTTTTCAGATGTTTGTAATTGACAACCGGGCACTTGTTCGCCATCTCTAAGGGTTGTATCAAATATATATACTCTATTATCAGACATTATTTTCTTGTGTTTATTTAGTTATTAGTTGGGAGTCGGCAGTCCGTAGCTTCTACAGCCTAAAGCCTTTAGCCATTAGCTTTAAGCTGTTCTTCAAGCAGGGTTTTCTTATAAAAAGCTATTTAAGAGAATATACCCCCGAAAAACCATATTTCCGCCTCGCCTGCTCCGAGCTTGCCCTCGGAGGGCAGTGTCTCCACGCCCGATCGAAACCTCGTACTTTGCAAGCTTCAGAGAGGATTCTCATTTTTTATAAGAAAGTCCTAGTTCTTCAAATATACTACCTGTTTTATAATACTTTGATTTTTAAATACTTATAAAATCGGTAGATGAAGTTTGGTAGCCACAAAATTCTTACATTTGCAAATAAGCAAACCACTTTTTCATCACCTATTGAAAATAAGCATATTATGAATTTGTTAGTTGCCTATGGAGCAAGGTGTACCTAGAACCTTGTCGGGGCTACTGGCTATTGACTACTGACTTATTCTTCAACAATACTTCTTTTACTTTTTCACTCATTTGTTCAGTATTCAATTGCTTTTCTGGTGTCAAACCTTCTTCAGCAATGTCTACCGTACGGTAGCCCTGGCTTAGTACATCGGCAACGGCTTGCTCTACCTGGCGAGCTTCGTTGGGCATGCCCAAAGACAAATCGAGCATGAGTGCCACTGATAAAATAGCTGCCAATGGGTTGGCAATGCCTTTTCCGGCAATATCGGGTGCCGACCCGTGAATGGGTTCGTATACGCTGGTTTGTTCACCCATAGAGGCAGAAGCAAGCATTCCCATCGATCCGGCAATTTGTGAGGCTTCATCGGTCAATATATCGCCAAACATATTTCCAGTAAGCACTACATCAAACTGACGCGGGTCACGAATCAGTTGCATAGAGGCGTTGTCAACAAACATGTGGGTAAGGGTTACTTCAGGGTAATCTTTGGCAACCTCGGTCACTACTTCGCGCCATAGGCGAGAGGTTTCCAATACATTGGCTTTGTCTACCGAGCATACTTTTTTGTTGCGTTGGCTGGCGGCTTTAAATGCTTTTTTGGCAATGCGCCTTACCTCTTCTTTGGTATAAGCCAAGGTATCAATTGCTGAGTTGCCGTCTGCCGAACGCTCGCGGGGTGTACCAAAGTAAATACCGCTGGTCAATTCTCTGAAAAACAAGATATCTACCCCTTGCAATATTTCAGGTTTGATGCTTGAACTGTGCAGCAACTCATCAAATAACTTGATGGGGCGAATGTTGGCAAACAACTCCAGCGATTTTCTTAGCTTTAACAAACCTTGTTCAGGGCGTACTTTAGCACCTGGGTTATTGTCGTACATAGGATGCCCCACTGCCCCTAATAAAATAGCATCGGCTTGTTGGCACTTGTCAAGGGTGGCTTGGGGCAAAGGCTCCCCAGTGGCTTCTATAGCCGAGTGCCCAATCAAGGCGTCTTCAAACTCAAATTTTTGTCCACTGATAGTGCCTATTACTTCAAGCACCTCGCGGGCACATTTGGTTACTTCGGGTCCTATACCATCTCCAGCAAGCACCACGATTTTTTTATGCGTCATAATGTTGTTTAATATTTAGTGTTTAGTAAACAGCCTTATTTTTTTCGTAGGTTTCTACTTGGGTTTGCAGGCTTAACAAATAGTCTATATCATCGTAGCCTTTTTGCAAACACATTTTTTTATACTCATTTATTTCAAAAATTTCGGTCATTGTTTCACCTGTTTGCTTATTGGTCACCGCCACAGTTTGTGCCTCTAAGTCTATGGCTATAGGGGTGGTAGCATCTTGCTCCATCAAGTCAAATAACCTGGCCAAAAAAGCATCAGACACTTGCACAGGCAACACCCCGTTGTTCAAGGCATTGCCTTTGAAGATATCAGCAAAAAAACTGGAAATGACCGCCTTGAAACCATAGTCTTTGATAGCCCAGGCAGCATGCTCACGGCTAGAGCCACAGCCAAAGTTTTTGCCTCCAACCAATACCTGACCATCGTTGCCGGGTTGGTTTAATATAAAGTCAGGTTTGGGGTTGCCCTCATTGTCATAACGCCAGTCATAAAACAGGTTTTCACCAAAGCCTTCACGGCTAATGGCTTTGAGAAAACGCGCCGGAATAATTTGATCTGTATCTACATTTTCTACCTTTACAGGCACTCCAGTCGTTTGCAACAACCCAAATGATGAATCTTTCATAATTTTTTGGTTTAAAAAAAGTAGCAAGCAGTTAGCTTCAAGCAACAAGTAGTCGTAAGTGGCTAAACGCTTGATTAATTTAATGTTCAGATGTAATAGGTAACGGTCGGCTATTCACGATTTGCTGCCCATAGTGGAACTATGAACTAATCCTTATAAATAAGCCCTTACATCTACTACTTTGCCATTGATGGCAGCAGCGGCCGCCATCAACGGGCTTGCCAAAAAGGTACGCGATCCGGGGCCTTGTCGTCCTTCAAAGTTTCGGTTCGAAGTAGATACACAATATTTACCCGCAGGCACTTTGTCTTCGTTCATTGCCAAACACGCCGAACAACCAGGTTCACGCAGTTTAAAGCCTGCTTCGCTAAACACCATGTCTAATTTTTCTTTTTGCGCTTGACGCAATACTGCTTGAGAACCAGGCACAATCCATACTTCTACATCAGCAGATTTTTGTTTGCCCTTGACAAAGTCTGCCACCAGACGCAAATCCTCGATGCGGGCGTTGGTGCAACTTCCTATAAATACATAATCTATTTTTTTTCCCAGCAACGATTGCCCGGTATTTAGATTCATATATTCAAGGGATTTTTTAAAGGAGGTTTTTTCTGTTTCTTTGAGGTGGGAGAGTTCAGGTACGTGTTGGCTAATGCCAATGCCCATTCCAGGGTTGGTGCCGTAGGTAATCATTGGTTCAATGTCGGCAGCATCAAACTCATAGACCGTGTCAAACACTGCATCTTTATCAGAATAAAGTGTTTTCCAATCTGCTATTGCTTTGTCCCATTGTTCGCCCTGTGGAGCATGTGGTCTGCCTTTCATATAGTCAAAGGTTACCTCATCTGGGGCAATCATTCCACCACGAGCCCCCATTTCAATGCTCATATTGCACACGGTCATTCGCCCTTCCATTGACAAAGATTGAATGGCTGTACCAGCATATTCTACAAAGTGTCCAGTACCTCCGTCCGTACCTAGTTTGGCGATCACATACAAAATCACATCTTTTGCAGTTACCCCTTTATTGAGTGTTCCATCTACTTTGATCAACATTGTCTTGGGGCGGTACTGCAACAAGGTTTGCGTAGCAAGTACTTGCTCTACCTGACTGGTACCTATGCCAAAAGCTATAGTACCAAAAGCACCATGGGTAGAGGTATGACTATCGCCACAAACAATGGTTTGCCCTGGTTGGGTAATGCCCAATTCGGGACCAATTACGTGTACAATGCCTTGTTTTTCATGCCCCAAACCGTACAATTCAACCCCAAACTCTTCACAGTTTTTGGTGAGGGTTTCTACTTGTTTGCGCGAAAGCGCTTCTTTGATAGGCAAATGTTGGTCTACAGTAGGCACGTTATGGTCAGCGGTGGCAATGGTCTGTTTGGGTCTGAAAACCCCAATATTGCGTTGCCTGAGACCAGTAAATGCCTGAGGGCTGGTAACCTCATGGATAAAGTGACGGTCTATATACAATACCGCCGGAAACCCTTCTTGTTGTTGCACAACATGACGTTTCCATATCTTATCAAATAATGTTTGAGATGGTGTTTGTTCCATACCTCTTCATAATTATGATGAATGTTTCAAAATGTGTTGCCATATTAAATAGCAGCAAGTCCTTAGGTGCCGATGTATAACGGTGCAATGGTAGCAAGTCCTTAAATACCGATCTCAGCTCATTTACAAATAAACTCAACCATATATAAAACTAACTTTGCCTTGATACTTATTCACCGCCTTGGCTTAAAATCAATATTTTAATTATCAGACAAAAAAAAACACCCCTAAGCTTTTTAGAGGTGTTGTTGTAATGTCGTTGTTTTGACAATTAGATATAAGCATATCACCCCTACTACCAATTATAGAGAATCAGCAGCAGGTTAAGAATTGATAATAGTATGCTTATTTCTTTTGTCATGTAAAGCAAACATAAAGATTATATATTTCAGGCAAAACATTGATTCAAATAGTTTGAATGATTGTATGTTAAATATTAACAAATATAATTATTTAAATCCAATATATAACTATAATGCTTTATATCAATTTTCAAGCTCTTAAGCAAAAAAGCCGAATACAAAACGTATTCGGCTTTTTTGGTCAAATTAGTATCAGTTAAAAGTCAGGAATCCCTAGCAGGTAGCCCTGACTAAAAACAATAAACGACAAGTAAAAGTCGCGTTTTATACCTTTTTATTGCTTCATATATTTAATGGCAGCATTGGCTTTACCTGCCGAGATACGTAAGGTATATACTCCTTGACGCAACTCAGATAAGTTTACAGGGTACTTGCCTTGTTGTCCTGCTAAGTTCAATACTTTCACAAGTCGGCCTTTGGCATCTATCACCTCTAACTTGATGGTCGCATGGTTAGCTTGCCCAATCTCAACATTGAACTTACCATGGTTAGGGTTAGGCGTAATTTTTAACCTTTGTGCCAATAACACACTTTGTACACTTAATACTTCGGCGTCAAACGATGCTACATTAGAATAAGCAGAAACACCTGCACTATTTACTGCAGCCACACGGTAATGATGTTTAGACAATAAGTTCTTCACATCTTCGCTATATTCTGTGATGCCAGCCGATACTTCACCTACTTTTACAAATTTGTCAAGGGCATCGGGGGCTGAACGCTCAATATAAAAAGCGGTTTCATTGTCAGAGTTGTCGCTCCAGGTAAGTTGTACCATTCCATTTACCAGCTTCAATGCCAGCTTATCAGGAGCAACGGGTGTATCTGGAATCACCGTAAAATCAAACGTACTGGTAATAGACTGCCCTGCCACTGTTACAGTTATAGGTCCAGTAATGGCTCCTTCAGGTACTATTGCTTTAATCTGGGTGCTGTTTACTGACGCTACGGTAGCCGCTATGCCTTTCGCAAACTTCACGCTCACATACGCCGACTTGTCAGGAAAATTCTTCCCATTGATACTCACGTGTTGCCCTACTTTGCCTCTATCAGGAGCAAAAGATGTTATTTCAGGTTTTTCCAGTATAACAATGCTATAATCTTCAGTTTCACCAAAATTATATGGCCCACAAGCTTGTACCTGATCAGCAGAAGCAACCTCTCCTAACACTACTCTTAATCTGGTTCTTCCTAACAAGGCATTGGTAGGCACCGTAACCGTTGACTCAAATACACCTGGTTCTCTTATTGCCACAGCATTTCCACCCAAAAATTCATTTGCGTCACTAAAGTCTCCATCCTGGTTCCAGTCAACATATACTTTTACAAACTTGGTATAATCACCATTACAACTTCCAGCTTTTACACTGAAGGGGTAAGTAACTCCAGTGATTACATGGGTTGAAATACTGGTAAAATCGCTGTAATCTGAACACACACCTACACCATCAGTCGTATGGTTGATTTCATTCAGTGTAAAATTATCGATCCTGGAGTCATCGGTTGATGCAGCTTTTGATGCACAATACACAATAAAGTCATTGGTAGACTCTACACTTTGTCCTCCAACATTTACTACCTTTATTTTACCACTGGTAGCATTGGTAGGTACTTTCACCACCAACGATGTAGCAGTAGCAGACTCTATAGTAGCTACCAGACCATTGAAATACACTTGGTTATTGTCTTTGGGTACACTAAAATTGGTTCCTTCTATGTTGATGCTTTGCCCAATTACACCAGCCATTGGACTAATGTTAGTAATGGTAGGCACAGCTCCTGAAGCCACTACGGTAAAGTCATCCTTACTAATGGTGGGTAACCCGTTTACAGCTATTCTAATTTTTCCAGTAGTGGCTGTATTTGGTACGGTAGTAACAATTTGGGTAGCAGTAGCTGAAGTTACTATGGCTTTGATTCCATTAAACTCTACTACATTCTCGTCTTTTACGGTACTAAAACTTTTACCTGTAATGGTTACTACATCGCCTACCTTTCCATTGGTAGGGGTAAAACTTGCAATGCCTGGTCCTGAAAGTAATTGTAAATGATCGACACTAATATCACTCATGAAGCCGCCCCCGGTAGTACCTACAAAGCGTAAGACAAAAGGCGCATTTTTATACGCTTCCAGGCTCACTCCATCACTCTTCCAGGCATTGCCTTGGTCTCCACTTTTGGACCAAAGGGAAGTCCAAGTTTCTCCATCTGAAGAAATCTCAAGCGCAAGGCTTCCCATATTGCCTCCATACATGTGGTATTTAAAGCTAAATAAAGGGTTGTCTACAGTATTGGCATCAAATAATGCGCTTGCCAAAATAGTTTTCTTGTTAAAGTTACCCGTAGCTTCGGTATATACATAAAAACTACCATCAGCGGCAGCAGTTGGCCCAGTATTATCTGAAGGGGTTTTACCGTTTTTACGTATCCAATCCATATCGTCATTCTCTGCCTGTATCCATTTACCCAAGCCCGCCTCGAAGCTTTCGATATAAGGGAAGGTAGTAATAGGTGCGATTACCTTAAGGTCTTTGGTAGAAGTAACTGTTTTACCATTGACTGTAATGGCTATTTTACCCGTGGTAGCATTCAAAGGTACTTTTACCTTCAGTGTAGTAGTTGTTGCTTCTGTTATTGTACCAGCCACTCCATTAAACTTCACTTCGTTGTTGGCGGCTGTAGCATCAAAGTTTGCTCCCAAAATATCTACACTACTAAAGCCACCAATCACGGTTTGAGGGGCAAAGTCAAAAATCAAAGGGGTACCAGCTTCTGTCACAATCACTCCATCGATCGCTATGTCACTGGTAGAACCGTCTCCAGTGGCACCTACAAACCTAAACTTGGTAGTAGCACTTTTGTGGGTAGTCACATCTACCACAGCAATTGCCCAGGCATCACTTTGATTCCCGGTTTTTGTCCATACCGACTGCCAATTGGTACCATCAGTGCTGGCTTCCAAACTCAAAGTTCCCATTTTATCGCCAAACATGTGGTAGGCAAATAATACTTCTGGATTGGTCAAGCTGGTTAAGTCAAAGGTAGGGCTGGTAAAGAGCGCCGTTTTATTTTTGTTCAATGGTTGTTCATCAAACGTGTCATGGCTAAACTGGTCGATCTCAGTATACAAGAAAAAGTCTCCACTAAATGCTTTTGCCGGTCCAGTTTGGTCTGTAGGGGTAGACTTATTCACCAATGACCAGTCAAAACCATCGGTAGTGGGTTGTATCCAGTCTGATACACCATTTTCAAAACTCTCTGAGTGAGGGTAAGTACTTATCACAGGTACCACTGTAAAGTCGTTGGCACTAGTGGCAGTTTTTGTGTTTACCTCTACAGTCACTTTTCCGGTAGTTGCTCCTGCGGGCACTGTTACGGTCAAATTATTTGCTGTAGCAGCAGTTACTGTAGCTATGGTTCCATTAAACTTTACCACATTATCGGCAGCAGTTGCACTAAAATTAGTTCCATTGATGGTTACTTCAGTGCCTACTTCTCCTCTTTGCGGCGACACATTAGCAATGGTAAGATCGGCAGAAGCACCAATATAACCACTAAACAAACCTGTACCATGCGTACCTAAAGCTACCAAACCATCGGAACGACGAGACTTAATCATTACTACAGGTACATTACCAATTGTATTGGCGCCTTCTTGTACCCACTGAGTGTTCATACCATCCAGTATGTTGGTAGCATACAAACCTACGCTTGTACCCAACAAATATATCTTAGAACCATCTGATTTAACATGCACAGTTAACCAACGGGTAGAAGGACCATTTCCGGTTCCATCAGGGTTTTCTTCCAAGTTTCCACTTACCGCCGTCCAGGTATCACCTGCATCAGCCGAGTAATAAACACTTTGTACGCCATAGTTTGAGAAAACCACAAAAACATTGTCACCATTGGTTGGGTCAACTGCCACATTACTTACATAAGCACCTGCTGGCAACCCTTTACCCGTCCAAATATCTACTTGTATTGGGTCTCCCGAATCGGCATCATCCATTCTAAATACTTTGCCATTGTTGGTACCATAATAAATCCGGTGCTTAGGATTCTCCTCAGATACATTGATTGCAGTAATGGCGCCTCCAGCAGAAGCAGTTGCCAGGTTCTCCCAGTTATTGATACTGTTGGTGTACAAGATATTGGTATTACGGTATACTGTAGGCCCTACCAAATAATACATGGTGTTTGAATTGTTGGGGTCGAGCACATAAGGTGTAACAAACAAGTAAGAGCCAAACGATTGTGGGCGTAAGTACACTGCACTGGTAGGATTTTCGGGATCGTTTCCGGTTACCCTGAACATGTGCCCGTTTTGGTTGCTAAAGAACCGAATATCTTTGCCGGGTACAATGGCTGTATAACCACCATCACCAAAGAAGTTTTCCTGTTTCCAGGGACTGGTACCACTAAAACTATGGGTAGTCCATTTTCCATTATCCTGAAAACCCGCGCTCAAACGGGGGTCACCTGCAGTTTTGGCGTCAATGTCCATACCGTATATCTGTGTAGTATAGTATCCGTTATTTAGGTAAGTCCAAGCCACTGGGTGGTCTCCACCTGTAGCAAGGTTATCGGTAGTAATACTTACACCACCATCGTGTCCGCTAATCATTTTTTTGGCATCAGAAGGGAAAAAAACCAAGCTGTGGTTATCAGGGTGATGCTCAGGATAAAAGAAGTTAGTTTTGTGGTATCCGCCAATCCAGGCAGTGTTGCCAGTAGTAGCAAAACCATCCATAGAACGGTATAGGTTGGTGCTTCCTATAAACACTATATTTTCGTTGTCAGGCTTTACTTTTACATACTGGTTATAGTTTTCTTGCAATAAACCACCATCAGTAGACCCTCCTCCAGTAGGCAGTTGGGCAGAGCGGTCTTCCCAGGCTCCCCCATTTTTTAGGCTTCCATCGCCATTGCCTTCTCCGGCAGTATAAGTATACTTATAAAAACTGTGGCCATTGGCAGTGGTGCCTGCCGCAGCAAAGAAATAGACCACATTATTGTTTGAAGGGGCCACAGCCAATACAATACGCGCATAACTACCTGGCAAAAAACCAGGGTTAATGTTTACCCAGTTTGTACCATCCGTAGAACGATAAATTCCTTTATGGGTACCACCACTACTCGAAATAGTAGCATAAAACACTCCATCAGCAGCAATTTCTATATCGGTATAACCAGCGCCATCACCATCCAATACTAAGTTCCAGTTGGTTCCACCATCAGTAGACCTCCAAATGCCACTTTGTCCGTTAGAGTAACGGCGGGCATTTGCCACGTATACATCGCCATTGGTGGGGTGTACTTTTACGTTCCAGGTAATTCTAAAAGGGTTGTCACCTTCGTTGGCTCCAGAGGCAGTGTTGGTTAACAACACCCAGGTAAGCCCGTTATCGGTAGACTTGTATACCCCATTGCCTACAAAGGGTGCCGAAAATGACGCTGAGGCAGAGTTGCCGGCGCCTTCTCCTGCGGTATAATACCAGGTAGCAGGGCTTTGTGGGTCTTGTGCAATGGCAGTTACACTATGATTTTGCGAGGCTCCAGTTACTTTACTCCAGCTGGCACCTCCATTGTCTGAGCGCCACATTCCTCCTGAGGCTCCTCCCGCTAAAATCACTTGCTCGTTTGCCTGATCAATGGCCAAGGCTCTGGTACGCCCTCCTACATTATGAGGTCCTCGTTGTGCCCATTTGGCACCACTAATGCCCGTAATTGAAGTAGTAAATTTTTGGTGCTGGGGTTGTAGCTGTGATTTGGGTGAGTATATAAACTCAATACTTTTCTGATAAATTCTATCCGGAATTTTTCCGGTTTTAGGGTCTACAAGCATTGCTCGCTCGTATTCTACTCTTTCTTTTGCCCTGTCTTCTCTTAAATCTCGCTCTTCTTGTGCATTGACACTGTAAAAGCAAGTGGTTAACACTAACAAAGTAAGCAGGTACTTTGTACTTAAAATTTTTCTCATTCAATAACTCTCATTTAAAGAAGTTACCTTGAAACTTGATACCCTACGTCCTTTAGTTTTTGCAATGTAATACACTACAGAAGCCAGGCAGTGGGCAAAAGCTCAGGAATTTATTTTTTGATCACCAGTAGTTTTAAATGTTTGTAAATAATGGTTAAAACAGACGATATGTATGGTTAAAAAAGCTTTTTCATTTTAAGAAAAAACCAAAAAAAACTCCCGTTGATTGCCTCAAGTCGGGATAACTTCTAAGTGTAATTAAAAAACTCAGTATTATAACTAAAATGCGAACTACGCTATATTTTAAGATAAATCCAATCATATACTCAAAATAATGCAAATTCTACTATGATTATATTTTGTTCGGTTTGAACATTTTTTTGCCCTTTTGTGTTCAACCTGTTTATAGTTACACCATATTTGCATTTGAGATAACTCTTAAAACCAGCGATTTACAGTACTCAATTATTAAATTTAAAAAAACTATGTGTCTATTGACTTTTGCGTGGAAAACCCACCCAAAATACAAATTAATATTTGCCAGCAACCGCGATGAATTTTATAAACGTAATACGGCTTCTGCCGATTTTTGGGATGAAAACAAGCAAATTTTAGCAGGCAAAGACCTGGAAGCAGGTGGTACCTGGATGGGGCTGCACAAGAATGGGCGCTTTACAGCCTTGACCAACTACCGCGATATTGACAATATAAAAACAACTGCCCCATCGCGTGGAATGCTTACCCTTGACTACTTGCAAAGCAACGATTCACCCAAGGCTTACCTGGAAGGTATTTTTGAGAATATAGACGCCTACAATGGATTTAACCTGCTAACGGGAAATACTGAAGAATTGTATTATTTGTCAAACTACCAACATAAAATTATCCAATTACAGGCGGGCATTTATGGCTTAAGCAATGCCTTGTTAGACACTGATTGGTTTAAAGTACAACGGCTCAAGAAAAAGTTTACGGAAATGATTGACGCACCAAAAGTTGAAGAAAATGCGCTGCTCGACCTAATGTATGATCCTACCAAAGCCAACAAAACCGAGGTGCAACGTACTGGCTTGCCTATTGAACGCGAAATTATGTTGTCGCCTATGTTTATCAAAAGCCCTCAATATGGTACTTGCTCTTCGGCTACTATTCTGATAGACTATGATAATAAGGTGCGCTTTACTGAAAGGGTGTACAATATAAATACGGGTGAAAAAACTGACCAGCATTTTGAGTTTCAGGCAGCTACCTAACCCAACAAAGCACTGACGACATCGTTTAATGCAATAAAAACGATTTTGCTAAGTTGTTTTTATAAAAAACAGGTGAAAATGATAAAACAAAGTAAATACTTTATTACAGGATTTTTTCTGCTAACCATCCTATTAAGTGGGTTTGCCCCAAAAAAAGACAAGACAAAACTGCTTGCCCGTCAATGGATTATGACTGGGATGGAAGTAAATGGCAAGGCTATTTCTACCAAAATGATTGAGCGCCAGCAACGCAACGGCATGGTCACTATTCTGGAGTTTAGAAAAAACGGTCGTTGTAGTGTGAAAATAAGTACTTCGCAAGGGCGCATTACCAAACGTAATGAATGGAAGTTTGAGGATGAACAAAAGAAACTCATCATTACCCACAAAATCAAAGGTGGTACCGAAACCCGGCAAGAGTTTGACATTATTAAAATTTCTTCTAAAAAACTTATCTTATTACTCAAAGACCGCCGCGAAACTCAAATATTTATTTATAAGGCTTATAAGCCTAAAAAAAGACAACGTAGAAGGTAGACAAGCCAACCCTGCAAAAAAAAGCCTCACAATTGTTGTGGGGCTTTTTTTGTGGCAAATCATAGGGAAACCTTCAATAATTATAATTTCTCAAAAAAAACTACTTATAAGATTTCACAAACTCATACGCATTTTTAATATCCGGAGTCAAAGCCCTGTCTACCTTCATAAAAGATACTTTTTTTCGGAAAGCACTCCAGAATTTACGGGTTACAGGCGACATTTTGAAGTTGGTGTTTTTTTCCAGACGTAAATCAATCGCCTGGGCAGCGTGCATAAGTTCTATTCCTAGAATATAATACAAGTTATCTACTGCCTGGCGTACCCTGGATACTACCCTTGGAGCATTGGTCGCTACATCTTCGATGTTGCCCGCAACAGCATAAGAGTTAAAAGACACTGGTATAGCCAACTCTTGATTTTGGCTATTAAGTGACACAAAAACTTTTTGGATCGCTCCATAGGCATGAACCGTTGTTTTAGTACCCAAAAATCTGCTTAAATGAGTAAAATGTGGATCTGCCAGCTTAATAGTTCGTTGTGTTGATGCACAAGAGGCATGGGCAAGAGCAATGGCCACTTTTTCGAAAGAAATAACCCAAGGCAAAGGTGAAAAATTGGCAGAAGGAATTACAGCTCCTTTTAGTCCTTTTTCGCTGGCATAATGCGAAAATTCTTCCCCACGCTTCGATGGTGCTTCTACATTTAGTACAACTCCTGGGTTGTCATCAGAAGAATTAAGTTGTATTGCCAATAGCTGAACCAGTTCCTGCCTGGCACCTTCTAAAGTACCCAATGTATAAGCACTGGTACGATAACTCAAGGGGTCTTGCAAAGCACGTTCAGCCGATTTGTCCCACAAATAGCTTCCTTTCAGTATCGTTCTAAAGTCTTTTGCCATGTTATTTACCATCTTAAAGGGTCTGACGGTATTGGCATGCTTCAAAAAAGGTTCTATGTTACCGTTGAATCCTTCCATACTTAGCGTAAAAACAAGTTTAGCAACCTCCACTGCCTGTGACAGTTCCTGAAGGGTAAGTGCACCCAAGGCAGCTGAATAAGTATTAGAGCTAAAAATAGACAACGCATCTTTTCCAAAAGGCACCAGTTTCTTGATTCCGTTTTGTTTTAACGCTTCACTTGCCAACATTTTTTTTCCGCCATAATACACATAACCCTCCCCAATCATTGCCTGGGCAATATGTGCATTGATTGTAATATCGGCTTCGCCTACCGAACCTTTGGACGGAATCACAGGCAGGATGTTTTTATTCAAAAAATCGCGAAATAAGTCGATAACTCTAGGCTGTACACCTGTAGCACCAAATAACATAGCGTTTAATCTTGTAACCAACATTGCCCTCACTGTTTCCTCTGGCATAGGTTTGCCTGCTCCTGCTGAGTGCGCTCGGATCAACCCATCATTAAACTTTTGAGAAGCTTCAATTACTTCTTTGGTAAGGTTGCCTTGAGCATCGAGCATTTTTTTGTCTTTATTTTGCCCTACACCAACTGTAAGCCCATAAATTTTATGCCCTTTTCTTGCCGCCAACATCAAAAGTTTCTGAGATTTTACTACTCGCTTTCGGGCAACAGGGCTAATTTTCACCTTCGCTACATTTGTAGCAACCTGCGTGACTTGCTCAGGTGTAAGGCTTTTGCCATCAAGTACTACTTCTTGTCCTATACCCAATGATACTTGAACAAAAATAAGTAGTAGTAAACAACAAGTTGTTCTTCTAATATTTTTCATCATTTTGTCGTTAATTTAGTTTGTGAATTTTGGTTTAATTCTATTTTTGGGACTAAAAATAATCCATCATAAGTTCAGGGAAAATGTTAATAAATACAGGTTATCAATTACTAAAAATGATTGTCTTCTACAATGTATAATGAATAAGTCATTGATTTTTAAGTCTATAGTATGTAAAAGACTATTTTGCTTCTGTTTGCCAAATTTCCGCTTTACCTACTTAGAAGCTAGGTAAAGGCTACTGTTTCAATCATTTTGCTCAAAAACGACGTTTTAAACTAATCCTTAAAAGTAACACAAAGAATAGTCAGACTTTAGCGTATAAATACTGGCAAACAAAATCCGTTAGAAATACCTGTTTGTTACAAAAAAATATACTACAACAAGAATTGAGTTCCTTTCTACCCTATTAAATATACCGTGAGGGAGCCATCAAGAAATAACATACCCATTTCATATGTTTCTTTTGCTCTGGCACTTTGTTAGTTCCCCAAAGAATAAGGGCTTGTTTAAATTTTCGCGTTTAGCGTGATTCACGATGAGTTTTAGTCTCAGAAAGTGTTTTAAAAGGTGTTTAAATATGAAAATGTGTTCAAATTATTTATTTTAGAGTTGCAAAACTTTAATAATAACCGGCCTTTCACAGATCAAAAATTTGTTTAGCAGAATAATATACCAGTCATCAAAAAACCGAAGTCCAAGCTCTGCCTTCAGCTACACTGTTGCATTGTGCCGAACTGCAGCTATATTACGTATTCGTTTTACAGATTCTTAACGGCAACAAACTAAGACTAAGTCCAACTAACGTGACCTTAGTCAGCAACTGTATTCCTTTGGATATAAGCAAAGGTATGTACTGCGAAAAGTCAAATAATAAATTGAATAAGCAAAGAATCAATAAGCACAAAACGCAGAAAATATCCAAGTGATATTAGTAAAAATGGTTGGACAACCTTAACACCTCACTTGCCTTATACGAAAAGCATAAAACCTCCTCAGGAGGAGAAGAAACCGGTTATGATGGAGGCAAAAATATACGAGGTCAGAAACGTTTTATCTTAACAGATGCTCAGGGACTTATCTTAGGGATATACGTTTGTGGAGCCAACGTGTCAGAAAAAGCGGGAGCTAAAAACTATTGTCCGAATTACGAAAAGAAAACACTTCTCATAGCTTGTGTCGAAGAATTACCTAAGTTTGGGTAAATGGATGCTACCTAGGGGCTGAACTAATCAATTGGGTCAAACTAATCTGGTGTTGAACACAGGAAATTATCTCAAAAATGATCAGAAAAAAGGTTTTGTAATTCTTCAAAATCCATAAAGAAACCTTAAATAATTACCAGGCTCAAATCCTAAAACCTACTTCATCAAAAACTGGCAATGCTTTATAAATTCTTTGTATTCCCAAAAACATTCCCCTTCTACAAGGTTTTGTATTTTTAATAAGTTAATTTGTCTAATAGCCATTATACTTTCAAATACAAAAGAATATTCTTGATTAAATAGTATGCACGCATAACATTTTTGTAGTATATTTGTTATTATATAGACGCACAATTCAGAAAATCATAAAAATAGACATACCCAATAATATGGAAGCTACAGCCAATAAAGAATTAATTAAAGGTGGGGAATTTCTTATCAAAGAAACTACTGCCGATCAAGTCTTTATCCCTGAAGATTTTAGCGAAGAACAACGAATGATGGCGCAAACCTGTGAAGACTTCGTTCAGAAAGAAGTGGTTCCTCGTTTAGAAGAAATAGATGAAGCTAAAGATCCTGCCCTCATGAGTAGTTTGCTAGACAAAGCCGGCGAGCTTGGTTTACTTGCTACTGGTGTACCTACCGAATACGATGGTTTTGGAATGGATTTTAACTCATCGATGTTGATTACCGACTATACCGGGCAAGGACACTCGTTTGTAGTAGCACTATCGGCACATACTGGTATTGGTACCCTGCCTATTCAATATTATGGCAGCGAAGCCCAAAAAGCAAAATATTTGCCCAAACTTGCCACTGGTGAATGGAAAGCGTGTTACTGTCTGACCGAGCCTGATGCGGGTTCTGACGCGAACTCTGGCAAAACCAAGGCTGAATTGACCGAAGATGGCAAGCACTACATCATCAACGGGCAAAAAATGTGGATAACCAATGGAGGGTTTGCCGATATATTCATTGTATTTGCCAAAATAGATGATGACAAAAAACTGACTGCCTTTATTATAGAAAAAGACTTTGGTGGCATCACTATGAATGCTCCTGAAGCCAAAATGGGTATCAAAGGTTCAGACACTCGCCAAGTGTTTTTCAACGATTGTAAAGTGCCCATAGAAAACATGTTATCTACCCGTGAAAACGGTTTTAAGATTGCGGTAAACATTCTAAACATTGGACGTATCAAGTTGTGTGCTTCTACCCACGGTGGCGCCAAGGCTGCCTTGAACCATTCTATAGGATATGCTAACGAACGCAAGCAGTTTGGAACTTCTATTGCTAACTTTGGAGCTATCAAACATAAACTTGCCCAACAAGCGGTACGTTTATACGCTACTGAGTCGGCTATGTACCGCGCCGGACAAAATATTGATGACAGTATTGCCGCTATGATTGCCAATGGCACACCCGAAGCTGAGGCTAAACTTAAGAGTTTTGAACAATTTGCCATTGAATGCGCCCTGCTTAAGGTATTTGGTTCTGAAACTATAGATTATGTATCAGACGAAATGGTACAAATTTATGGTGGAATGGGCTATTCTGCCGATGCTCCTGCTGACCGCTGTTACCGCGACTCACGCATTAACCGTATTTTTGAAGGAACCAACGAAATCAACCGTATTTTGTCTATAGGTACCATCGTAACACGCAGCATGAAGGGAGAGCTTAACGTAATGGGTGCGGCTATGGAGGTTCAAAAAGAGTTGATGAGTGGCAAAAAGCCAGAGATTGCTCCTGAGGGATCGCCTAACTTTGCTTATGAGAAGAGCCTGATTAGCCACATGAAAAAAGCTTTGTTGGTAAGTGCGGGTGCCGCAGTTCAAGCCTTGAACAAGTCGTTTAGCGAAGAGCAGGAAATTATGATACACCTGGCCGACATGCTAATGAATATTTATACGGCTGAGTCGGCACTGTTAAGAACAGAAAAACTAGTAAACCGCAATGGAGCCGATGCTTGTCAAATGCAGTTAGACCTTTGCAACGTATACTTACACGATACTGTAGATAGTGTGTATATGTCGGGCAAACAAGCCATCAGTGCTTTTGCTGAAGGTGATATGTATAAAAATTTAATGGGTGCATTGCGAGGTTTTGGCCGCACACACGCTTATAATGCCAAGGCTGCCCGCCGAAGAATTGCCGATCAGATGATCGAAAAAGGATCGTATACTTTCAATTAATAAGTATACCCCAATACCTGTAATGGGTTTTATTTTTTAGGATGTCAAAAACATTCAGTCTTTATCGGCTGAATGTTTTTGCTTTAGGTAAGTTAGGGGAAGTTACCCTCAGACAATGCTTACTCGTTTAACCACTCAAAAAAGGTATAATGTTCATCACTCATTCCAATGGCTTTGTATACTTGCGAGGCTTTCACGTTGGTTTTGTCTACATACAGTCTGATGCCCATCAGGTTGTTGTCAGCTTTTACTTTGTGTTGTAAGTATTGGTACATCAGTTTAAACAAACCTTGGGCTCTAAACTCTGGCACAATATACAGCGACTGTATCCACAAGACATACCCATTACGCCACTCGCTCCATTCAAACGTATTGAGCATACAACCTATCACCTGCTCATTATGAGTCACTTTGTAATATATACCTTTAGAAACATCATTAAACAAAGCTTGTAACCCTTGCAACACCGTGTTACGATCAAGCATATACTCTTCGGTTTCCCACGCCATTTTACATTGCAAGTCTGCCAATAGCTCGGCGTCCTGCACACTAGCTGTTTCTATATAAATGTTTTCCTTGAGTAGTGTTTTCATCTTCCAATAAAGAATTAAGTTCTTTGATTGCACCAGCAAAAATATCTTCACAATCTCTGATCAGGTCTGGAATAAGACCTACACTTTCTTGTTTACTGGCGTATTCCTCAATCAAAATTACTTTATTTTCCAATGATTTGAGCCCAAATGCACGCAAATTTGTTTTGATGATTTGGGCAGCGTTGGCAATTACCTTCCAGTTTTTCATAAATAACCCGTTGCTTACATCTTGTTTAAACTTTAAGAACTGATTGGTAAGCAACTGAAGTAACTCTTGGAAAATCACTGGATTATCGCCAAAGGCATCGCGCAAAAAATTAAGGTCAAACAATGTGTGTGAAGTAGTCTGACCAGTAGTTTGTGTAGTACTTGTGGGATGGCTTTTGGTTGCCTTTTTGGGCAAATGTTTCAATACTTTTCGGGTAATATCTGCTGGTGTAAAAGGCTTGGTCAAATAATCAGTCATTCCTGCTTCAAAGTACTTGTCTTTTTCATCGGTTACATTTTGGGCAGTCAGTGCTATTACCGGAATATCTTTGACCACACTGTCTAACTCTCTAATGGCATAAGTAGCCTCTATCCCATTCATTTTTGGCATTTGGATGTCCATCAACACCACATCGTATTGCGCGGCTTTGTTTTGCAGTTTTTCTACCCCTACCTTGCCATTATCTGCAATGTCTACCTTACAACCCAAACGGTGCAATATTTCTTTAGTTAGTTCCTGGCTAAGTATGTTGTCTTCACACACCAATACACGCACATTATCTAGTGCTACACCATCTTCCAAGCCATTGCTTTGTTCCTGAATTGCCTGCCCTACTTCCATTCTAAAATCACATATAAAACTTACCTCACCAATCTTATTATGCTGCACTACAATGTTGCCTCCCAAAAAACTAACCAGTTTCTTAACAATGACTAACCCAAGCCCTATGTCACCAAAACGTTGAAAGTGATTGGTACCCAAGTAATTAAGACTATCAAAAATGGTTTTCACCTGGTCTTGTGAAATGCTTGCTCCTGCACATTTCACTTCAAACTGAACATTCACTTGTCCCTCTTTGTAGGCAATCATGCGTGCAAACAAATCTATACTACTACCCACAATAAACTTGGTCGACTCATTGATCAGGTTCCAAAGTATTTGTTCTAATCTTTTATCATCGCTTTTCAAAAAGTCGGGCAGTTTTTCGTCGATATACAGCGCTAAATAAGGCTTATGCTGGTGAATTCCCTGATTCTCAAAGCGTTTTTGAATTTTATGCAACAGGTGTCTTACATTAAAATCTGCCTGCTCAATAGTCAACTTCCCAGACTCTATTTTAGAGTAATCTAAAACATCGTTGATAATGGTCAACAGGTTGTTGGTTGCCTCGTAAATAGATTGGGCAAACTTGTATTGGCTTTCGTCAAGGTTAGATTGCATCAATAAGCCTGAAAACCCTAATATGGCCGACATGGGGGTTCTTAGTTCATGCCCCATATCAGAGAGAAACACTTGCTTTAAATGGCTTACCTCGTAATGATCTTTGTTGCCTACGCTATTGAGGGCTTGCTTTAAACTAGTAAGAATAGACGGGGTGTTCAACTGTTGCTTCGACAAGTAACCACTTACACCATTTATTATACTTTGGTAGATATTTTTTTCATTTTCGTGAGCCAACAAAACCACAATAGGCGTTTGTTTGCCAAGCTCCTGTATTTGTGTTAATAGCTTTTCACTATCAGGCATGCTAAACAAATCAACACCTATATACACACAATCATAATGAGTTTGTTGCAATAGCTGCATTATTTGCTCCTCACTCTCTGCCACATCAGTTGTAAGGTCAGCTTTTAGCTCTACCTGACGAAACAGTTGAATGATCTTTTGCCTCTCACCTTCATCTTTCTCAAATAATAGTATTCTCATATCAGGATTAATGGTTTAGCTTTAATTAAACCAATGATTTGTAGCGTTTAAAATTACCTGGTACTCCAGAAAATCAATAGTGTTATTCTGCCCTTTTTTGCCCTAAATCAAAGTTTTTATATAGTTAATTTCCTGTATTATGGCTTCCACCAGTTCATCAGTTTCTTGCGGATTCATATTGGTTACCCCTTCCAGTTTTTCAGCCATTTGGGCAAGCTTGCCCAAATACATTGACCTTGATGCCCCTTTGAGGGTATGCGCTGAGGCTTTTACCGCGTCAAAGTTTTGACTGACAATACCTGCTTGAATATCAGGTATTACAGTAGCAAGGTAAGCCCTTGTTTTGGCATAAATTCTCTCTTTTACTTTCGGATTATCTCCTATAGTTTCTAAAAGAGCTTCTTGGTTAAAATGATTTTTGGTATCCATGTTTTTTTCAGAAATTACCCATTTGTTAATCATTTGAACAAATTCATGCTTTACAATAGGTTTGCTAATATAATCGTTCATGCCTGCTGCCAAACACCTGTCTTTTTCTCCCTTGAGAGTGCCAGCAGTAAGTGCTATAATGGGTGTATTTTCAGCTCCTTTTATTTTTCTTATGTAGGTAGTTGCCTCATAACCATTCATTTGAGGCATTTGAATATCCATTACAATAAAATCTGGCAATTCTTGCTTACATACGTCAATGGCTTCTTGCCCATTACAGGCTTCTACTATTGTTGTATCTGGCATTATTCCTTGTACAATGACTTTAGACAACTGCATATTTACCGCATTGTCTTCTACAATGAGCATTTTTATCGACAAATCCATCAAATGCTGCGTTATTTCTACAACATTGGGCTCGCTCACTTCTTTTAAACTATGTAAACTGCCCAAACACTCGAAGAGTTGCTCTATGCTTACTGGCTTGATCAGTTGTTGTTGAATATCTAAGGCACCAACGTCACCTGTAAATTCACCGTAGTCTGAGGCGCTATGAAACAAAACGATTGGCTGATCTTGTGCTGTAATTGCCAACTCTTGTCTAATATTTTTAATTGTTTCCAGCCCATCCATAAAAGGCATATGATAGTCAACAAATACAATGTCATACTTTTTGCCAGCAGCCAGTCGCTCCAACGCATCCAACCCATTGGTTACCTCTTCTGCTTCAATATCTTTAATTGTGAGCATTTCTGCCAAAATCTGCCGGTTATTTTTATTGTCATCAACAATCAACACCTTTTCAATTCCTTCTATATTCTGCCACCCTCCTTTACCAATGGCAGCATCTACTGTTGCCTTTACTGGAATATCAAAGTAAAAAACACTTCCACGCCCTGTAATACTCTCTACCAAAAGTCTACTCCCCATCAAATCAAGTAATTTATTAGAAATACTCAACCCCAACCCTGTGCCACCAAACCTTCGGGTAGTAGATGAGTCTTCCTGTGAGAATGCTTCAAAAATTTTACCCTTATTCTCGGGTGCTATACCTATGCCTGTATCTCTTACTGCAAATCTCAACACAACCATTTCTTCGTCGAGCCTTTCCTGCAAGTCTATTTTCAACTCTATTTCACCTTCGGTTGTAAACTTGGTAGCATTGCTCAATAAATTGACCAATACCTGCCTCATTTTCACCTCATCTATCCATACAAATCTTGGTATGTCGTTGTCTATATGCAACAACACCTCCAGATCTTTTTTATGTGCCTGATACCTGATCAAATTTATAATTTGTTGACTTAAGTTCAACAAATCTGTTTTAGCCACCATAAGGTCGAGTTTGCCTGCCTCTATTTTAGAAAAATCGAGAATGTTGGTAATAATGTCAAGCAATGAAGTGGCCGATTGATAAATAGTGGAAATATATTTTTGTTGGGTTTCATTCAGTTTACTTCTCTGCAGCAAGTCTGCAAACCCAATAACTCCGTTCAATGGGGTACGAATCTCATGACTCATATTGGCAAGAAATTCCGACTTTGCTTTATTAGCTGTATCTGCTTGCTTTTTAGCTTCTTTGAGTTTTTCGCTGGCCAGTTTCTCGTGGGTAATATCCCAGTTTGTCCCAATCATAAACAAAGCACTGCCTTGACTGTCGTTGTGCACCCGTGCCAAAGCCTTGATATACTTCACGGAGCTATCTTGCCAAACTACTCTAAACGCTGTATCAAACTCTTTTTTTCCCTCAATCGCCCAGGCTACCTCCTCTTCTACCCTTTGTACATCATCGGGGTGCAACAAACCCACCCATGCACTGTATACCCCATCAAAATCTTCATATTTTAATCCATACAACTCAAACATGGAGTCGTCCCAGGTGAGTTTGTTACTGACAATATCGTATTCCCAAATACCCACGCGAGCGGTTTGAGTAGCCAACGCTAAGCGAGTATTTATTTTTTTGGCTTCTTCCTCTTGATGTTTGCGTTCGTTAATGTCTTGAACAGTGCCATATATTCTTTGACATTGCTCCCCCTCAAACTCTCCCTGCCCCACTAGCCTCACCCATACTTCGCGTTTTTTGGCTGTCACCACCTTTAGTTCTTCACTAAACACCTCTTTTGACCTGATACAACGAGCAATCAGGTGTTTTACCTGCTCTTTACTTTCTGCTTTATAAAAGTTTAACATGCGATCAGCAGTTGGCACGAAGCCATCAGGTACTTCATATATTTGCCGGGTTGTATGTGACCAAAATCCCTGCTGAGTGTTCAGGTTAAGCTCCCAGGCACCCAGCTTTGCCATCGCACTTGTTTTCTCCAACAAGTGTTTCGTTGCAGTGCTCAACTCTTTATCTTGAAATGGCCAGGTACCTTCACTTTGTTTTGACTGGATAGTACCCTCTTGGGCAAACACAGGTGCAGAATTACGATGATTAGGTGACTTAAGGTATTTTCTTAGTACTTTTCCCATCAAAAATACCGGTACACCCGATAAGTCTTTTGTTACCAGCGTTTGGGTAGTAGCCCATAACTCTTGACCATTTTGAAGCGTATAGCATAGCTCAAACTGCAAGTAAGGCAATGCGTCGTTTGTTTGGTAGTAATCGAGGCTACGCTGTATGACTTGTTTGTTTTTTGACTTTACCAGTGCTTGCCACACTTTTTTTTCAATTATTTGATCCTCGAAAGTTTCATAAAAC
The DNA here is from genome assembly GCF_000169175.1 of Microscilla marina ATCC 23134. Classification (NCBI taxonomy): domain Bacteria; kingdom Pseudomonadati; phylum Bacteroidota; class Cytophagia; order Cytophagales; family Microscillaceae; genus Microscilla; species Microscilla marina. The sequence continues at coordinate 17,918 of NZ_AAWS01000054.1, read as the reverse complement.
CCTTCGCTTACCCATTGGTCCTGTGGTGGTTTTACCTGCAAACACCATAAACCCTGGTTAGATGTGGTCACTACAAAATCAAACACACTTTTATCTACCTTAACTAATTGATATAGTTTCTCTTGGAGGTAATACATAAAATTTAAGTTTGGGCAGAACTGGTATTACATTGAAAGGTAATGCAAACTTAGTCTTTCGTTCATCATTAAACATTCAATATATCTAAAGTACTACCTCAGAACAATAGGTATTCACCACTATAATACATATTACATCAATCTAAAGCTATGGCATATATTAATGTTGTTTGCAACAGCATCACGCCTTTAGTTCTAACGTTGTGTATGTTGGGCAAAACCAGTCCATCCTTTTAAGACTCTTTTAATACAGGTAGTTTGATCAGTTTTATAAACAAATCATACATTTGCTCATTACAACTACTCAGTTCTATATAAGTTTTATTTTCTTCGGGGAAGGTATGCAGGGCAAAATGACTTTCGCCTAACAGCCATATGGCAGTATAGCCCTGAGGCTGAAAAAAATGCTCCATAAAATTTAATATCGTGAAACCACTTTCAGTTAAAACATGATCAAATGATTTCTTCAAAACCTGGGGGGATACTTCTTCTACCCAAAGTCTATGGTTATAAATTGCTGCTTTCATCAATAAAAAATCGTTTTCAAAAATTATAAGTTTACAGGTAATTAATACCTGAGTATAGGAGCATTGTTTTAAAAATTAGTTGATTGTTTGATTTTTACCGTGTAAATAAACGCTTGAAACTTGCCTAAATTCAAAGGCAACCGTTTGACTCATTCTCAACAACTTAAAATTTATTCAAACCAAACCTAAGACATAACTTTAAAGCAGTGCTCAAAAAGCTAAATGTAGCAAAACTTGTGCATGAAAAAAACCCCTTTGAGTGTTCAAAGAGGTTGGTAAAGTCAATTTTTCGTTTTATACCTATTCATCCCGCAACGATTCTACCGGATTGACAAAGGCCGCTCTAACTGACTGATATACCACGGCAACACCCGCCACTAACAGGGCTACTATAGCTGTCCATAAAAAGTTTCGCCAATCAATAGTCACCCGGTAAGTAAAGTCCTGTAACCAACGATCCATCATCAAATAAGCCAATGGCACAGCTATGAGCAACGCCAACAATATCAGCTTTGCATATTCTTTTGATAGCAAAGTAAAAATCTGTAATGTGCTAGCTCCCAACACTTTACGAACTCCCACTTCTTTGGTTCTTCTCTCTGCCGAAAACGTGGCTAACCCTATCAGTCCCAAAGCCGCAATAAACAACGCCAAGCCCGTAAAAATCATTAATATATCTGAAGCCCGCTGCTCTGCCTGATATGCTCTTCTGAATAGCCCATCCATAAACTGAAACTCAAAAGGCAGATCTTTGGCAAGCAATTTCCATACACCTTCTGCGTAGCTCAACACTTGAGACACATCTGCTGAGTTATTCACCCTAAATGTAAGATGACGGTGAGTACCTGCATAAAGGTTTGCTCCTAGGTGAAAAAATGCTAAAGGCTCGATATTTTGCTGCAAAGAAGTAAAATTAAAGTCTTTTACAACCCCTATCACTTTATAAAAGTAGTTTGCATCGCCCCCATATACCAACTTTTTACCTACTGCCTGATGCACCTTCCATCCCATGGCTTTCACAGCTGTTTCATTCATTATCACATGGCTGGTATCTTTAGAAAATTGCCGAGAAAACAAGCGCCCTTCTAAAACGCTCAGCGACAAAGCCTTCAGGTAATCAGCGTGGGTATTAATAATGTTTACAGGAATTTTAATGGCGTTTTTTTCAGCGGCTTTTAGGTGGTCTTGCATCCATATATTAGGGGGTGACGCATCAGACCAACCAGCTTGCTCTATCCCTGTATGCTGCAGTAGTTTTTGTTGAAAAGTCTCAAGTTGGTTACCCAACCTTTCTACTTTTGGCACCACTACCAGTTGTTTGTGATCAAATCCTAACTTCTTGGTTTGCCAATACTTAAGCTGTTGGAACAACACAAGTGAGGAGATCATCAACACACAAGATATGCTAAACTGTAGCACTACCAATCCATTTCTCAAGCTTCTCCCCTCTCTGCCACTATTCATTTTGCCTTTGAGCGCATCGGCAGGTGTAAACCTAGTCATATAAAACGCTGGATACCCGCCCGCAAATAAGGCAATTACTATAGGCAAAAGTATCACAGACAACAAAAAAGTAGGTTGTAGCAACACCATTATACTCAACTCCCTGCCTGTAAGCTGATTGAAAAAACCTAAACCTACCTCTGTAGCTACTAAAGCCAATACAGTGGCCAGCAAAGTAAAAATAAATGCTTCTCCTAAAAACTGCCATACAAGTAAGCTTCTTTCTGACCCCAATACCTTGCGTATGCCTACTTCTTTGGCTCTTTGGGTAGCTCTGGCAGTTGCCAGGTTCATAAAATTGATACAAGACAATACAATAATTAAAATACCTACCGCTAAAAACACGTAATAATAGCGTATATCGCCCTGAGCACCCAATCTATTGCCTGCATAAGTAGACTGAAGATAAACATCGCCTAAAGGTTGAGCTTGCAGATACCAAGGCTTATATTCTCCTATAAAATCTTTGTAACTTTGTCCGTAAATTCGCTTAATAGATGCTTCTGCATGTTTCTCAGGCAAAACTTTCAGCTTTTGTTGTAGCTCAGCGAGCGAAGCTTGTTTTTTCACTTTGATATAAGTCACAAAAGTAGTCCAAATCCATATCCACTCACGCTTTCTTATGGTGTTAAAAGAAGACATAGACACCAACATATCAAAATCCATATGTGACTGTCCCTGCTTGTTATCTATTACCCCACTTACTTCAAATAATTGGTCATATTTACCCTTGGTTAACCGAATGGTTTTACCCAATGCTGGCTTGTCGCCAAAATACCTTCGGGCTGTAGCTTGACTAATCACTACCAGGTTGGGCTTGTGTAATATTTTGTCAGGGTCTCCTTCTTTCAAGGGGTAAGAAAATACTTTTAAAAAGTTAGCCTCTGTTATCAATATTTTTTTTTCGTCAAAAGATATTAAATTATTAGTCTGTTTGTCTTTATAAACGCCCAAATAGTCTCCGTCCGAGTGTACCCTACAAACCTCCTCTACCTCAGGTATTTCTGTTCTTATTGTAGGCGCTACAGCCGGCCCTACGGCATCAAGATACAACGGGCTATCTTTGTCCCACATATTAGTCTGAGTCACCCGGAAAATTTGATCAATGTCTTTGTTAAAGCGATCATAGTTTTTTTCATCATTTAGGTATAGCATAATCACCAAAAATGCGTTTAGCCCAATGGCAAGCCCCAAGATGTTTAACAGAGAGTAAAACTTATGCCTAAGCATGTTGCGCATCGCAATTACAAGATAGTTTTTTAACATGGAAATATGGTTTTGTTCATGATGTGTTTGCGATTAAGTCAAAATAAGTGCCCGCTAATTAAACCCCTGACTATCAAACACATAAATAAACTTAAATAAAACATAATCGTCCTGAATAGAACACCACTGTTCGGTTTTAATACACAAAGCTATTATTTTACGGGAGTTACGCAAATCCTTCTAAGCACCTCTATTTTGATGGTTATATTGCTATATTGTTTCGCAATGCACCGCAGAAAAATATAGCCATTTAATCAAGCCTTTTGAGGACAGTACATAACATCAACTCCTTTATTAACATTCCCTAAAGTACTGACATTGAAGCAAAACCTCACAAACAAAAGAATTTTAAAGAAAAAACAGCTTCTTTTGAGTTAGATAAGATTGGTAAGTAAAAAGAAAGAGTTCCCGTAATTCACCCGTTTAATTTTGAGTAAGTGAGGTAGCTTACTTAATTATACCAAACAATCCTCAAGTGTATAACAAGAAATAATGGAAGGTTCAAGCTAACTTTAACAGCTATTTTCCTGGCTTATTTTAATAAAAAGATATGAATTTAAAGTAGGTGTAAAAACTTTGTTCCGAGTGGAAAACTGAGAAGTTTAAGAGTTTAGCATCGTTAAAGTATTTTCGTGACAAAGTGCAGTATTCAAAACCCCTATTTTGCGCCCAAAGAGTGAACATTGAACATATTGCTTAGGCTTACCTTAACTATTGTTGCAGGTGTTTTAATATTTGTAGATGGATGCTTTAAGTGTAAAAACATTCCCAAACCCTCATTTATTGTTTGCGAGGCAAATGTAAGATAAGTAATATATTAAACTCAAATGTTTAGCTATACAAAATAAATAGCAAGTTAACTATATATACCTACACCTATTTACACATAGGTATATATACTCATGGCCTTGACGAATATTTGTCATGTCGTATTTTTTGTACTACTAAAGGCTGATTTAAATAAATTTGATGAAAAAATATGGTATGTAAGATATATTAAATTTTGACTTTACTTTACGCGGGTTTTGTCGTTACTTTGCAACAAAATAAATAATAAGGGTATAAGGTATCAGATATAATTAACCTTACAAGGAAATACGGTAAGGCAAAAAAAAGGTTTCAAGAATTTATATTTTTTTAGAAAAACTGATAATTTGAGTTATAAAATGTATTCAATAAACGAAAAATCGACTGCTAAAAATCAGGCGTTGACAGAAGATAAAGTATTAAGTATTATTGATGGCTTAATATTTTGTCAAGTAGGTCGCAAAAGCCTGGAAAAATATTCAAAGTTTGTATATGATGTATATGTTGACAGTTACAAAAAACGAAATGGCTGGGAGCCAGTAGATGGAGAACTGGAACATATGATTCAAGAAGATAAAGAACAATTTGAGCATTCTTACTACTTTGCTTTCAAAACCCATGAAGGAGAATTTGTAGGAGGAGCAAAAGTAACCAAAAAAGTTCCCTCTTTAGATTTTGCCATCGAAACAGAATTCAATTATAACTTAAAAGAATTCTTTGAAATGGGAAACATCCCTACAAGAGACTTTTGGCATATGGGACGCACAGCCATCAACAAGTACACCCTTCAGGCTGCTGAGACCAAACTGTCATCAGTGCAGATCCTGGATAAACTCATGTGGGAATGCTACAACGTGGTGACCCAGGAAGAACACAACATGATTATTGGTGAGGCCGACGCAATGGCATACCGCATTTATCGTGTAAAAGGGGTTCATGTACAACGTATGGGCGAAGGTATTGACTACCTTGGTTCTATCACTTATCCTGTGTTTATTTTAGGCAAAGACCTCAAAAGCTGGATGAATATCAATAGCCACCTGAGCTAAACTTCATGCCCTTCATAAGGTTCCTACTGCCTCTTGCTATGTTAGAAAAATAGCATATAAGCAATATTATAAACATTCAAAAAATCATGCATTTAAAAGAAAGCAATGGTTTCATTGGTCTTTATACTGAACGTCCCTACAAAAAAGGAGAGTTATTGTTCGAGCTTAGAGGACCAATAAAAGCCGATGCAACCAGTACTTCTATACAAATAAGCAAAGCCAAACACATAGAAGATGCGTATACTCAATACATCAATCATCATTGTACTCCCTCGGCTAAAATAGTGGGACGCAAAGTAATGGCACAACACGACCTCAAACCAAATGATGAAATTACATTTGATAAAAACATAATGGCTGATGAATTACAAAAACCATTTGTTTGCAAATGTTGTGGCAAATTATTGCGAGGCAAGAAATACCCTGCTACCTAAATGTTCCCTTCAAGCATGCTTTGGGTTATTGATCCATATAATTAACGAAATTATCTACCCTGCTAAATACTAGTTTTCATAAAAATTATACAATAACCCATCTTTACCCTTCTTAATTTCTACATTTCTTCTTCTCTTAAGTGAGAAAAATATAACTTCTTAGTTATTTTCATTGTATGTATAAAAGTGTAACTTTGAATCTTAAAGAACACTTTTTTAGTACGGCAATAAACCATTTCATACTTAATACATGAAAAACAACAGTTATATATATTACGGAACAAAATGTAACACTGAGGAACTAATAAACTTTGTAAAACATACTTTAACCACCAATGAAATTGCTGAAAACAGCGGTAGACTTAAAACCCCTATCTGTGTTTGGGGGGAACACGGTATTGGTAAAACCCAAACTGTAGAAAATTTTGCTAAAGCCAATGGATACAAGTTTACTTATATAGCTCCCGCACAATTTGAAGAAATGGGTGACCTCTTGGGAATGCCTGCTATTAACACCAACAATAGCTCTGAAAAAGATAATTCCACTGTTTTTATTCCACCTGACTGGGTTCCAAGAGAAGAAGGTCCTGGCATATTATTAATTGATGATGTAAACCGCGCAGATGACCGTATACTCCGAGGTATCATGCAATTGCTCCAAAATTATGAGTTGGTAAGTTGGAAACTGCCCGAAAAATGGCATATCATTCTTACGGCTAACCCAGATGGCGGCGGCGACTACTCAGTCACCCCTATGGATTTTGCCATGCTTACACGTATGATGCACATTACATTGACATTTGATGTGAAAAAATGGGCATTATGGGCCGAACAAAATGGAGTAGACCCCCGTGGAATCAGTTTTGTACTTACTTACCCAGAGGCAGTAACAGGAGAACGAACCACTCCCCGTACGTTGGTGCAATTCTTTGAAAACATTTCACCTCTTAAAGATTTAAAGAAAGAACTTGGACTGGTAAAAATGTTGGCTGATGCCTGTTTGGATAGCAATACAGTGACGTCATTTATGGCTTTTCTAAACAATGACTTGTCTAAACTGATTACTCCTGAAGAGATTATTAATACCAAAAGTTTTGAAAAAGAAGTTTACCAAAAAATAAAAGGTTTGGTAGATCAAAAAACCAAACGGGTAGACATCTTATCTGTAATTTGTACCAGGTTAATTAACTATCTGACTATAGCAGAGGCTAAGTTTAAACAAGGCCAGATAGATAATATTAAGAAATTTCTCAAGATGGACTTTTTGCCCAATGATATGAGACTAATTGCAGCACAAGACCTGGTGAGCTCTAGCAATCCTAGCCTTAAGTCTATTATGGCTGACCCCGAAATAGGCCAATTACTACTAAAAAAGATGTAGAAAATATTTATTATATATATCAGAAACGGGCAATCAAAAATTGCCCGTTTTTTTTATGCTTGTTCAATAAATGGCTCCAAAAACCCTATAAACCTCATATCACCTACGCTCCACCGTGCCCCATGACCTGATGGCAAACGAACCTCATAGACCAAATCATGCTTGTAATGCTCAAACACATTCCACCAAGTTGTATTGTCAAGTAGGTGATTTAATAACTCTTCTGCTGCTTTATTTTTTTCTTCATCATTTCCCTTTACTACTCCCCAAAACTCTTGCTCAGAACGGTTTACGTGTTTGCACCAGGCACGGGCACCCACACTCAAGGTATGTTGTTTATGATAAGTGCTAAATGCTGTTGACAGGTGTTTTCTTAAAGGGGGCAGTGCTTGTTCGGTAGTGATACTTGCCGGGGTACGCCTTTGACCTAAAATTAACAATAAGTCATTGATACTAACACTTTTGTAAGCCTGGCTCAACAATTGAGTACCTTCTTCTGGGTTGTTTAACCAATGGCAAAGTGCTGTATAAAATGGGGTGATACCCGGCTGTATGGCAGGTGTACACTCTTCGATAAAATAGGGTAATTTATGTAAGGTTTGGTGTTGGTGGTAGTGTAATAGTTGAGCTACCAGCAAATGTATGTGCTCAGCATGTAGTGGTAAAGGGTTTTGTTTTGAAATAGTTAATAAACTGTTAACCAGCTGCTTTACCTGATTTTTGGGGAACATATCTGAAAGTACGTTGAGTGTTCTACTTTATGTTTTTTTCCAAAATAACAAGTTTTTGGTAAAAATTTTGCACTTGTGAAAGTATAAAAACCTCTTTTCGTCAACCATATATCAAATCAACCTATTGCATTTAAACAAATATGCGATACAAATCTATATAATCATGAATAAGATATTGCTATTTATTCTAATTACAATCGTGTTAATGCCCCAGGTTCAAGCACAAAATTGTGCTAAGATTGATAGCCTAAACCGTATGTGGCGATTGGTAAAAGATAAAGATATAAAAGCGGAGATAAACACTTTAAACGCTCTAGTGTATGAATATAGCCGCGACCATCAGGGAAAGGCCGCTTTTTTGGCCAAACAAGCTTTAGAAATGGCTCAAAAAGCCAAATATGATAAGGGAATAGCAGATGCGTTGATGAATAACGGATTTATAGAATATCAAGAATTACATCACGCTAAAACAGCCATTGCCGACTATCAAAAAGCATTGAAGATTTATAAAAATTTACAAGATAAGCAGAGTATTATGAAGGCGTTGGAAGCCATCGCTGATTTTTACTATCGCCTGGGAGACGAAACCAGCTACAAAAATGCGTTGAGTACTTATGAGCAAGTACTTGATTATAAAAAACAAGCTAAGGACATTGCAGGCATTAGTCGGGTCTCTGAGAAGCTTGGCGAATTGTATAGTCACTTGGGGCAGTACAAGAAAGCTGAAGCCATTTTACACAAAGCCATGGAGAATGAAGACTTTTTGGGTGAAAACAGCAATACTGCACGTTTGTTACTTGGGTTGTATGCATACATAGATAAATTGCAGAACCAAGCCAAAGGTGAAACCTCTAAAAACAATATGTCTCTATATATTATCATTGGGTTAGGTGCCCTCATTTTGGTATTGCTGGTTGCGCTTATTTACCTCCTGACCCAACGCAACAAAACACAGGAAGTGCTAAATACTAATATAAAGAAAGACTCTGAAACGATCAACCAGTAGGTATATCGTATCATTGGCAGGACTTTAATAAGCTATTGAAACTTTTGGGTTTCGGTAGCTTTTTTATTGAAGTAAATCAAAGTTATCCCCCTTGTGACTATTTTGATAAGGCAAGGGGGATGATAAGTCTATTTTTAATTCATAGAAGGTGGCGTATAAAAGAATTGTTCTGATGTAATTTTACCATCTTTTACATGGTACAAACAAACCTCTTCCATGTGGTTACGCGGCATACCTTTGAGGGTAACATCCATTTTCATGGTGCAACTAAAGAAGTTATCAGCTACTATGGGATCTGATACTTCCATTCCATGCATTTCTTCTACCATGGTAGCAAACTCTTCATTTTTCTTTTTCAAGGCATCTAAACCTTCTGCGTGCTCTGTAGGTGTGCCTTTGGGCTCAATGCTTACTGCATCTTTAGCAAATAAGTCTTCCAAGGCCTGCATGTGTTGTCCAGTACGGTTTAATTCTACGTACTTTTGGGCGATTTCTTTAGTAGTCATAATTTTTAAAAGTTTTGAGGTTGAGAGCTTGTCATTACAAACTCTTGATAATACTTGAAATTACAATTTTTGATGGTAACTCAATAATATTAAGCGGTTAATTAGGCGAATGAAAGGCTACTTTGTTACCCTCTGTGTCCATAAAAAAAGCCATGTAGCCAATTTCATCTGATATTTTTGTTTTGGGCATGACTACTTCTCCTCCGGCTGTGGTCACCTTTGACAAAGGGGTACTCAGGTCTTTTCCTCCATTAAGATAAACCACTGCTCCATCAGCCGAAGGTATATGCATTTCGCTTTTACATAGGGCACCTCCTACCTGTCCCTGACCATCCATTGGTAAAAAAGCCATTTTTACACCGTTGGTTTCTTGTTGGTGAAACTCGCCACCCAGTACCGCTTTGTAGAACTCAACCGCACGTTCAAGATTATTGGCGGGAATTTCGAACCAATTGATTGCATTTGCCATAATTAGTTTTATTAAAAATAATAGAGATTGTTTAATTAGTTGATGTAAATATAAATGAGCAATCGCTAAAAATAATAGCAAATATTTAAAAAACGTAAACTTCTAAGCCAGCAAAACTTGTTTTTATTGGCATAAATAGCCATATTTTTTGCTCAAAACGTAGAAGTCTATGTCTAAAAAAGAAAATCTGTTTTTACTAATAAAATCGCTCACCAAGGCAGAAAAACGCTACTTTAAACTATTTGCGTCAAGCACTAAAGGAGACAAGCAAAAGCACAACAATTACCTTTTGCTGTTTGAGGCAATAGACAAACAGGAAAGTTATGATGAAGCAGCTATCAAGCAATATTTTGTGAAGCAGGCTTTTACGAAGCAGTTACATGTGACTAAAAACTACCTTTCGCAATTAATTCTTAAGAGCCTCAGAAACTTTCACGCAAAACTATCCAAAGAAAGTGAGTTGAGAGATTTGCTCAAAGACATAGAAATTTTGTTTCATAAAGAGCTGTACACCCAATGCCAAGATGTAATCAATAAGGCATGCCACATGGCTCAGGAATACGAGTGTTTGCATTTACTACTTGATGTCAACCGTTGGAAACGGCGGCTGTGCCTTGCTACCTCTGCTGGCTTAAACTCAAGCAAAATGCTGAATGCCATACACTCAGAAAATACGGTGTGTCTGACCAAACTTAGCCATCTTCACCATTATTGGGATTGGACAATCAATTTGTTCGAACGCATTGCCCCTTACAAAAATCAACCTGACAGTCTGCTTACTGATGAGTGGTTTCAAGATACCAGCAAGGCTGACACCATACAAGCACAAAAACTGTATCATCATATATTGATGGCATATTATGTAATGGCAAAGCAAGATTATACACAGGCAATAAAAGTGGTGGATGACCTGATAAGAGTACTGGAAGAAAACCCTAAACATATCACCGAAGACTTGGGAGCTTACCTTACTGCCTTGAACAATAAAGTGGGGTTGTTGCTTGACATGAAACAATATGACTCAATACCGATGCTATTACAAAAAATAAGGGCAGCTGCTAGCAAATATAAGGTAAAAACAGTGACTGCTGCCAATCTAAAGGTACAGTTGCATACCTACAACCTAGAGCTGGAACTTTATCGTGATACTGATGCCTATGAAACAGGGGTAGCCTTGATTCCTGAAATAGCTGATTTTTTGCAAACACAGGTTACGCTTGTTCCTGACGATTACTTGTTATGTTTCTACTACCAGTTTGCTTACCTTTATTTTAGGCAAAAGCAATACCCTGAGGCTTTGCAGTGGCTCAATATGATATTTGCTACAAAGTTTGATTCTTCGCGTCAGGACTTGCAAAGTTTTACTCGATTTCTTCACCTTATTATACACTTTGAGCTAGGCAATATTATAGTGCTTAAGTATGCGGTAGAAGCTTGCCGCAGATTTTTGAAGAAAGAAAAAAAGGTGTTAGCCACTTTTGAAAAGAAGTTGCTCAGTTTTTTTTCGAAAATATGTACTCAACCCCCAGATAAGTTTCAACACCTTTTTGGCAAACTTCAGGAGGAGTTGTTTGTTGGCAGCTCACCCAAAGAGCGAAATCAGTGTCTTGATTATTTGAATTTTGAGCAATGGATTGCAGAAAACCTGCAAAAGAAAAGTTTTTTTTAAAGGGCTACAGCTATAGTAGCAACGCTTACTTTGGCAGTGCCTACCTTGAGCAAACTATTGGCGCAAGCTTCCAGCGTAGCTCCTGTGGTCACTACGTCATCTACCAATAGAACATGCTGGCCTTTTACCAGCTCAGGCCTGAGCACTTCAAAGATATTATCTACGTTTTTCCAGCGGTCTATACGCCCTTTTTTGGTTTGGGTTTTAGTAGCTTTGTTTCGTCTAAGCACATTTGCATACCAGGGTATATCGGTAATAGCTGACAACCCCCTGGCAAAACAATCGCTTTGATTGTATCCTCGACTTCTAAGTTTGGCTTTGTGCAAGGGTACAGGCAATATCAGATCAAATATTTGTTCTTGCTTGCCATCCAGTTTTGCCAAGGCTGCATCTATCAATAACTGACCATACCAATTGCCTACCATCTCGCCTATCGTTTGGTTATGGTCGTACTTTAGTTCGTGTAAGATTTTTTGCACCTTCCCTCCTTTCGAAAACTTTAAATAAGCGAAGGCATACTCTATGGGTACCCTCCCCCAAAACCTTTGTGACAACACATTGTCTTTGTGCAAATGATAGTTGGTTTGGGGCAAATCGTAAAGACAACGTGTACACAACTGTTTCTCTCCTTTAGTGAGTGGTGCTTCGCAACCCAGACAATAATTGGGGAATATCAAAGAAAAGAAATCGGCGAGCCAGGTATTTTCTAACTTTTTTAGCATAAGTTGATTTCAAATAGATGGTTTTCTTTAATTTTGGACAGTATAACAATTTTGTCATTACTCAAAAAAGAGTGTATGTTAGAGCAACAAAACCTTATATTAAGCAAAGAACAGGTTTTACAAAAAACTACTCGTATAGCTTACCAAATTTACGAAAATAATTTTCAAGAGGAGAACATTGTTTTTGCTGGAATTTGGCAAAGTGGTTATTTGTTTGCCGAAATGCTGGAAAAAGCTTTTACCCAAATCACTAATCGCCCACCCACTATGGTAAAGGTAAGTCTCAATAAAACCACCCCTACTCAAGGAGATGTTTCGCTGGATTGCCCACCCGAAGACCTTACCAACAAAACGGTGGTATTGATAGACGATGTATTGAACACTGGACGTACGCTTGCCTATAGTCTTAAACCTTTTTTTAATGTAAGGGTAGAAAAACTGCAAATAGCCGTGTTGGTAGACCGCAGTCATAAGAAGTTTCCAGTAGCGGCAGATTATGTGGGATACGAGCTATCTACAACCCTTAAGGAACATATTACGGCAGAATTAAATGATGAGGCTACTTTTGGAGTATATTTAAGTTAGCCATTGACAAACAATGGCTAACTTTCTGTGTTTTTAATATATATTTTCTTCCAGATTGAGGGCATCTTTCAAAAATAGTATCATATCTTTTTCTGGAGACTGAAGATCCTGAGATGCTTCAGCAAAAAGATAAATGGTATCCAGTATGTTGTCTTTCTGCTCAGGAAATCGTTCTAAGTGTGCATTTAAGGTACTTAAAAACTGGTCTTTCCATTCGTCCTGATGGTGAATGAGGTATTCAAACTCTGCCCCAAAAATAACCGCAAGTTCCTTTGCCTTTTGAGGGGCATACCCATCCTCCATAAAAATATTACCTACACTGGCAGCCAACCGTTTGATATAAGTTTTTTCTTTATCGTCCAGCACTCCATCGCTTAAAACAACAAGCACGGTGGGAAAAAACTCTACCAATAAGGTAAATTGATGGACATCCAGGGTGGCAGGACGTTCGCTAAAATAAAGCTGGTATAATTCACGAATTGAGTTGAACTTCATAAGAAATCTAAAAAATAAAACCATCAATGCATTGCTAATTCCCTTTCTATTTTCATTGATGTGCTGCAAAAAGATATTTTATTTTTCAACCGTTACTAAGTACACTGTAAAATAAATATCTTATGCTTTTTTCGGCTTCTTTTGCCCTCTGACTTCTCTTTACAAAAATCGCGTAGCTTTGGCTATGCTCTATTTGTAAAGATCGCCAGCAAACAAAATAAACTCGAACTAAATGACAACTTACTTAATTTACAGTGTACTTAGCTTAAAAATAACTATATTGAACAGCGTATCTTTATTGGTATACTTTATTTTTATCACTGTTTTGGGTAACTATACCCATGACTAAAAAGCAGGTGTTGTATTCCTTATACTTCACCTTAAGTCTTCTGAAAACAAGTATAAGCAGGGTTTGCATTCTCTCACTTTCTGGCAAAAAGCTTTTAGGTGAGTGACGTGTTTGCCCATCCATGGGGTTACCTTCAAACATCCTCGCTTCTTTGATTTAGATAATTACTCTTCTTGCCTTAAGTTTTCGTTTGTTTTTGAGATTCTAAGGTTTAGCAGCTCTACAAACAGAGAGAATGCCATAGCAAAGTACACATACCCTTTGGGCACTTCTACTTCGTGTCCGTTGATCTCGATAGCCTCTGCCATCAATAACATACCAATCATTAATAAGAACGACAACGCCAGCACTTTTACCGTTGGGTTGGCATTTACAAAATCACTGATTTTGCCCGCAAACCCCATCATAATCAGGGAAGATATAATCACTGCTATGATCATTATTTCTACGTGTTTGGCAAGTCCTACCGCAGTCAATACAGAGTCGAAAGAAAAGACAATATTTAACAGCACTATAGATAAAATAACTTTTCTGAATGACGCTGTTCCTGCCTTCCCCCCTTCCTCATCTTTGCCTGTCATCTTATGGTGAATTTCTTTGGTACTGCTATAGATCAAAAATATTCCACCTATTAATAAAATAAGTCCTTTTCCTTTAAGTTCGAAACGATATCCAAATAAATGAAGGTCTACCAGGTCTTGGGTCAAGGTAAGTACCCACGAGATTGCCAACAACAATAACACACGAGGTATGATGGCAAGTATTAAACCTATGTTTCGGGCTCTGGGCTGTTGCTCTGCGGGGAGTTTACCTGATACAATTGAGATAAATACCACGTTGTCAACCCCAAGTATAATTTCTAATACTGTAAGGCTTAATAAGCTAATTGCTGCCTCTGTGGTAAATAGATACTCCATAATGATATGTCTAGGTCTGTTTGTTGATTGATTAGTTAAATTGTAATAGAAGGTGATTTTTAAAGTATATCAACTCAAAGTTAGTAAATATCAATCAACAAAGTAAATAATCAAAATTAAAAAACGGATGTTGAAGAAAATATCTATTTTTGAGACAAGACAAGCCCATACAAACACTGCCAAAAACCTACACCAGAAAATCTAAAATCTGACGTGTAACTTACTTGTATCTATTTGATTTCTTGGTATATTGTGGCTTATATATTCACCTAATTACCCTAAAAAAATGGCAAACAAACTCCATGAATTACTAGCGGTTGAGCAAGACCGTAAACATAAATCTAATCAAGCCATTGGCGAAGCAAAAAACACTTTTACTAAAAAAGAAACCCATTTTGATGGGATGGTCAAGCGATATGTCCCATTAGAAGAGGACTCAGAACAAATACCTGATGAAAACAAAGAGATAGTGAATACGGTCAAAGAAAAACTGGATTCAGCCCTTGACGCTATCGTATCGGGCATAGACGCCCACATCTCTAAAGAGGAAACCAATGCTTCTAATGTTGCTAAATCAGAATTGATAGTAGGAGAAACCAATTTTGGTACTTTTTCGGCTACTTCGTTGTTGGCCCTGGAAGCCCACCTTGCCAAAATCAAGGAAATGTACCAGGCAATTCCTACTTTAGACCATACCAAAAAGTGGGAGTTTGACTCACAGAAGGGAGTGTATAAAACAGATGAAGAGGTAAAGTTTAGAAGTGTAAAGCGCCCTAAAGTAATTGTGAAATACGAAGCTACCGAAAAACATCCCGCCCAAACCGAGTTGTTATACCTTGATTTTCAGGTAGGTAAATATGAAACCACTTATTTTTCGGGTAAAATAACAGTTACTCAAAAGAAAATGCTTATTCAAAGAATAGAAGAGTTGTTGGAAGCAGTAAAAACGGCTCGTGCTAAGGCAAACAATGTAGAGGTCAACAACATAAAGATTGCCCAAACTATTTTTGACTATTTGCATCAAGAAGTATTTTAGTGAATCGCCCACATACCTCAAAACTTGACAATAGCAGGTCTGATTTTTAGATTAGACCTGCTATTTTTTTGGGGTACTCTCTGCTCTACCAATGTTCTCTACTTGATCAGTTTAAATTGTTTTTCCCCCCTCTTCTTTGTAGCTGACAGACCTCTTTGATATACCTACAGATGAGGTTTGTATTACCATTATACCATTACGTATAAGAACACCTCGCCCGACGGTATATCAACGCGTATGGCTCAGTGAATTTAGTACAAAAAGTGATCTTTCATAAATAATTTGAGCCATTAAAGTGTATCTATTGCCCTCATTCTTCTCAAAAAAAAAGCTTCATAGCTTTGGCTATGCACCGTTTTTTTTGAATCGTCTGAGAACAATATATTTTCTTGAATTGGCACACCTTATTTTTTCCAGATCACTAATGTAATTATCATATTTAATTAAACTGTTTTTCACATGAGAAAAATCAAATATTTAATCGCCTGCTTAACTGTTATGACCCTTTCAATGAGTGCTTGCAAAAACAAAAAAGAAGATCCGACACCTGGTAGCACTACTGCCAAAACAACCCAGGAAAAATTTATAGGAACCTGGCGTACTACTAATGTAAAGGTGGTGACAAAAGAGGTAGCTGTTGCCTCAACTGCACCTTGCCTTTTTGACAACAAAATAGTTTTTAATGCAGATAATAGTTATTTGAAAACTTTTGGAGAAATAAAGTGTAGTTCGTCAGATACTGATATTAAAGGTTCGTGGCGTTTGGATGGTGATGAAATAAAATTCTCTGCTGTTGCTAACAACGTAAAGGTAACTGAGAACTTTAAGCTGATTGATGATAACACAATGCAGTATACAGTGATAACATCGACCACCAGCGACGGAACAACTACCAATATAGAAGTTGTAACAACCTTCGCCAAAGAATAAACCTGAACTCATTGTACAGATAGAAAAGCTCAACCTTTGTTGGGCTTTTTTTATAGTATTTGTTGTTTTACGTGCGCCAACTCCTCGGTTACATCTACTTTTGCCTTCAAACCGTTTAATTGCTGAAGTAACTTTTGCAAAAACTTTTGGTGAGCTGCCGATCCAGGTTGAAAAGATCGGTGATTTAATGCTTGTCTGATCTTGCCCCATTGCTTCAGAAAAGCAAGGGTTTGCTCATTCATAAAAACCTGGGTAAACTTTTGCCAAATATAGTCTTCTGCCACTGGTGTGGGATGAATCATATCTGCCTTGAAAAAGCGATAGTCCCGCAAATCGTCTAACAATAACTCATAAGCAGGGAAATATGCTACTTGCGCAAATTTTTCACTTATTTGATGGCAAGCCAACCTGAGGGTAGCTTTGCTGACCTGATTTAACGGAATGGTATCTTTGATATGCCTCACTGGGCTTACCGTTACAATTACTTGCAGGTGGGCATTGATGTTTTGTAAAGCCTGGTAAGTTTCTTCAAAACCTTGGGCAATCTCTTCAACGGTTAATAAACGTTTGTCAAAAAATTGTTGGGGTACCTTGTGGCAATTGGCAACAATGGAACGATGCTCTTTGAGAAAATAACCATAGGCTGTACCCAAGGTCAAAATAACTACCTGGGTGTTTTGTAAAAACTGTTGGGTAGTATCTAAAGTATGCTGTAACTTTTGCCTGAGGGCTGTCGCATTATTTGCGTAAAAATCTGAGTGTACATCATAGTGGTACCATCCCCCTTGTTGCTCTACCATTGCCGCATCGTTCATCAACGCTGCTGCTTTTTCTCGAGATAGGCTTGCATTGATTAGTTTAAAAATAGACAAAGGATTGAATATAACTCCAAATGGATTGACACAAGCAGTAAACTTGTTTTGTTGTAGGCGTTGTCCCATTGCATTGGCAAAACAAGAGCCTATGCTAAAAACTGGCGTATGCAAGTCAATGTCTAAAGGATTGGGGGCTATATTGAAAGTGGTACGAAAGTGATCCATAGTGAGTGTATGAGATAGGCTAAAGCAACAAAAGCACCCGGTTGGATGCTTTTGTGTTAAATAAGTAATTGGTGGTTCCTTATTCAGAGATTACCACTTTGAATTTGATAGTGTGTTTTACTTCTCTATGCAAATCTAATGTAGCTTCGTATTCTCCCAAAGTTTTAACAGATTTGCTGTCAAATGAGATTTTACGACGGTCAATGTCTTCGAACTCAGGGTTGGCTTTAGCCAAGGCTGCCGACAATTGAGTAGAAGTTACAGAACCAAATATTTTTCCAGTTTCACTTGCTTTAGCTGGAATTTCCAACACCAAGTCACCGATTTTTTCTGCCAATGCCTGCGCATCGCTCTTGATT
>NZ_AAWS01000053.1 GCF_000169175.1 Microscilla marina ATCC 23134 | reverse complement strand
AACTAACCAACGAGTAGACCCTACTCAGTTTAAAATGTGCTCTAGCCTGAGAAAGAATCTTTGGACAAAAGTGTTTGGTCCTAAGGTAGAATGCACCGAATACCACGACAAAAGAAGAAGAATCAAGACTAAAGTATGGAACCAAAACTATGTATTGTACTCTTCTATTGGTATATCGGTACGTGCCCAAAAACGCCGCGCCAGAGTATGGTGGGCAAACAAGGTAGATGAGCTGGAGCTGGGTATTCACCAAGCGTCTTTCCGCTATCCTAAGTTAAAAGTACAGTGGCCAGACTTCAGCACCAACTATTTTTATACTGATCGCAACGGCAACATGGTCAATCAGTGGGGACAAGCAGTAGGTAATCCTTTAGGACACCCTCAAAGCATTTTCGATGCTTTCCCAATCAAAGACAAAGACCGTGAGTTTTTTACTATTTACACCAGTTTGCCTATAGTAAAGTCATTGTTTAAAAATGGCAAATTGATAGAGGTAAAAGGCAAAGACATCAACAAGTTGATAAAAAGCCAAGTGGTAAGTAATGTAAAAAGGTTTTGGAAAAAAGCCGAGAAAGAATTGGAAGGTAAGCCAGTAATGGTAGCCGAGTTGCCAGGTACTTACAACGAAAAAGACCTCACAGTAACTTATATTGACTGGAGCAGCAACAAAACCAACGAAAATGCCATCCGCAAGATTTTTGACTGGAACACCGCCCAAATCGGGTTTAAGAAAAACCTGGGTGATGGTAAAGCCGTGGGCTTCAATAACTTTAAGTTAAAGAAGACAGCCCAATCTTATAAAGAGCTATTACTTACGGGCTACGGTGCCGGACGCCGTGGTGGCACCTGGAAAGGCGGACAAGTAGTATTTACAGATGAGCGCTAGGCTTAGTAGTTTACTCAAATAACAAGGCTGTCTCATAATTCAAACGTTGCCAAATTTTATGAAGGAAAAACGTTTTTATATTATGAGATAGCCTCACTTAAACTTGATGAATTCCCACTAAAACTTGAACTTCAGTTTTTCCAAGGCATCGATGAGTGGCGTTTTTAGTCTTCGGCTTATCGGTATCTGCTCCCCCCCTATCTGCACATAGTTTTCGGTTACTTTATCTACCCTTCTAATATTTACTGTATACGATTGATGCACTTGAATAAAATATTGCTTGGGCAATAGTTTGGTAAGTTTACTCAAGGGCATACGCACTTTTACTTGTTGGTGGTCTGTGAGGGCAATAATGACTTGCTTTTTTTCTACTTTTAGGTAGTAAATATAATCTATAGGCACTTTTTGGACTTGCCTTCCCACCTTTAGGTGAAGCGCAGACCCATCGTTCGACCGAAGAGAATTTTTGTATTTATGCATGGCTAACCTAATGCTTCGTTCCAGGGCAAGTCGATCTACGGGCTTGTTTATATACGCAAAAGGATCGGTTTGAACAGCTTGCTCAAACACTTCATCTTCTTGCATAGCAGTCACAAAAATAATGGGTACCGATGGCATTTGGCGGGCAGTATCTATTCCACTCCCGCCTCCTCTTAGTTGAATATCCATCAAAACCAAATCGGGACTAGTGGCTCTAAACAAACATAATGCTTCAGTAGGGTTATTAGCTATACCCGCTACTTGGTACCCCATATCTTCTATCATTATCTCCAGGGCGCTGGCATAAATATCGTCATCCTCAATAATTAAAACTTTCATAAGTTATCATTTTACTTTAACAGACTCCAAAAAGAGTTATTTTTTTATTTAGATGTAAACACAAAACAATGCTCGCAATAGTTGAAGAACGCAACATATATTCACAGGTTTTTATAAAAATACGTAATGATTGACTGCTTATACAAAAAGATACGAAACAAGCAAAAAAAACGCTCCCTCAGTCCACTCATTTCATTCAATACTGGCTCAACCTCAGGTAATGATTTTGTTATAAGCATTGCGGCAGGGTTAAATATAACTATCATACTATGAGTAAGTTACCCTTACTTGTAACCTATAGATAATTACTTACTGCTCATACCCCTATTTCCTTGTAATGATTAAACTAAAGAGCCGTTATTTTTCACAAAACTCAGATAAAATGTAGTACCCGTACCCAAGGTACTTTCGGCGGTAAGTTTGCATTGGTTAAACTGAGCAAATTCCCTACAAAGGGTCAGCCCAAGTCCACTGCCTTTTTCACCTCTCACTCCTTGCTGGCTTTGTACTTCACCAGCCCCCAATGCCTCATCAAGGGTTGCCTGATTCATGCCCGTACCCGAATCTTTAATCATCAGGGTTACTTGATCTTGATGGCTCTCTATGCTTATGTGTATGGTGCCTTTGTCGGGTGTAAACTTAACCGCATTGCTGATGAGGTTGTGCACCATGCTAGAGGTAGAGGGTTTATCTGCCCACACCTGCCCATCATTGCCTAAAGATAGTTTTATGTGAATATGGTGTATACCGATGAGCGTTTTAAAGTTATTCAAACAATCTTCTACGATTCCCCTTAAGTCGAGTAACTCAGGGTTATAAGAAATGAGCTTTTGCTGAACAAGCGCCCAGTTTAATAAGTTATTGAGCAAGTTGTTCAAGCTTTTGGCCGATTGGTGGATTTGATTCCCCAGCTTTTTTATTCTTTCAGGTTTGTTTTTATCCAGGTAATGATGAATGAGGTTATTTACTTCTTGAAAAGAGGCTAAAGGTCCTCGCAAGTCGTGGGCAATGATACCAAAAAAACGGTCTTTGGTACGGTTCAGTTTTTTGAGTTTTTGGGTGCTTTGTTGCAAGTCCTGATTTTGTTGCTGAATCAAACGCTGTTGTTTTTCAAGCTTTTGCCTCGCTAGTTGTAATGCTTGATTTTGCTGTTGCACTTCTTCGTAAGACTCTTCCAATTGGTAGGTACGCTCAGCTACCTTTTGTTCCAGCATTTCTTTTTGCGACACCACGAGTTGCTCGTTTTCCTGGGTTTTCAGCAGTAGTTTGCCTTGGGCTTCATACCTGTCTTTTTTTATTTGGTTGATTTTATCACCCAAAGCAAAGGAGAAAAACAATACCTGTAATGCAATGCCAATCGAAGGAGCCTGATGTATGAGGTAATAAGATGAAGAGATCAAATCAAACACCTGAAGAGCTTTAATCCAATAACCCATTGCGTAGAATATCCAGGCAATGAGGTAATAATAGGCGACTTTTACCCCATTGAAATACAAATAAATGGCATTGACTATGAATAATACAGCACAAACAAACGAAAAAGACATGGCAAAAGGCATCCAGTGAAACCACCCCCCAAGCACAAATAAACCCAATGCCACCGCTCCCATTGCCCAAACTCCCTTATGACTCAACATACATTGTTGACTCGTATCAAGAAAGTACACCGCAAAAATACTATTTACAAAAATCACCAAAAATAACAGTTGGTCTAGTGAAAACCACCAGAAGTCTGGAGCGGAAAATATAGACACAAAATGTCCACTTACAACCAACATTATCAAAACATTGAGCACTTCTAACACTACATATAGCAGGTAGGTCACTTCTCGCAAAGCAAAAAATATAAAAAGGTTGTAAATAATAAGTGCCAGTACTGCTCCATATAGCAAAGCACTGATAATGTTTTGTTCTATGAGGTAGTGGTTGTAGTGGTCAGCCTCGTATAGTTTGAACCGAAAAATGGTAGCAGTCGTGCTAGAGTGTAGTTTTACGTAAATAGTGGTTATATCTGCCTGGCTGTTGAGTACAAAAGGTAAGTTGGTATTAAACAATACCAATGATTTTCTATCAAATTCACCGTTTACTATGCCTGCTTTTTTAGCTGCCCACTGCGGAGTTTTGTTTGTATTTTGTTGATAAAAAAACGTCACCTGCTCTATACGGGTAAACAGCTCAAGTACCAGCGCCTGGTGCAAGCGTTGGTTGGGACGCAGACAAATTTTTACCCAATGCGTTTGTCGGTCATAGCCCCAGTGCAAACGCGGAATATTTTTGAACTTTTGCTGGTAGGCAGGTGATAAAATATCTTGAAAAGTAAGTTGGTGCCGGGCATCGGGCAACCAAGTGATATGGACAGTCGTTAGATCCATCACCTCAAAGCCTGGCGATAAATGAATGAGCGATTTTGGGGTAGTTTGGGCAAATAATAGCGAACAATTAAGGGTTGTAAATAAAAGGCACAGCCAAGCAATGGACAAGTTTGCCTTGGTGTAGGAAGTATACATCTTTCTTTTAAAACTTGTGGTATAGGTATAGTATAGTTTGATAAACTCTAAGGAATGATAAAGGCAATGGTTGTGTAGTTACGCCTGACAAACCATTACGAATACCATTGGGTATATAAACTTAATCATTATTCCAGTCGCTTGCTAATATACCCTTGCGCCTAAGATGTAATAAATACAGCCCTAAATCAGATAATTTGCATAAAACAAATATTTTGCGATGTATTATTACCAAAGAAACCCTCTAACTATTTCCACTGTTTCATTTGACCAGATTTACCCGAAAAACGACCGAATTTACCCTTAAGTCACTAATTTTCAGGGTCACTTCTATTACCAGGTATTTTGATGCCTAAAAAAACTGCGTTTTTTTACAAAATATCATACGATTCATATTTTTCAAAAAAAATACCCTGTCTACTCAAGTTTATTACCACCCCACCTACTATCATCCCACTATTCCAGCCTAGGCAAAATAATGGGATACATCAACCACGCTCATTCACTGATTTTATAAACCGTTAAAAATCAGCGTACGGCAAAACCCATAACTAATCGCAGCGCAAGGGATAAAATCTCACACTTGGTAGAGAGAGCGGGGATACCTACTTCTTATTAAACACCAACTCTAGGTCACCAGTGACCGTAATGGGCAAAGGGATAGTAGGCAAGGTAATGCTTTGACTAATGGTAGCTTTCAATACCAGGCGACTATCAGTTACCTCCTGAAGTGTATAAGTATCTGGAATTTTCACCCCAGTCAATGGAAAGTTGCCAATATTGGGTAAGGTAAAGGTAAAACCGTCTAGTTTTATTTGAGTATCGTTGCTTTGCAATGACCAGGTACCATTGACGGTTTGCGAACCAGTAGTACTACTAAAAGAACCATCTGCCATGAGGTCTATCGTGACTGAATCTATCTTAAAAGGTTGGTTTACTTCAGACAAGTCTATGCCAAAAGCACTCACGCTTGGGGTAGCAGTCTCACCTTGCCATTTACCTATCAATTGATCCCTTACTGGAGCCGCTTCGTCTTTCTTTTTGCAACTCACGCCTACCACAATCAAACTTATCAATACAAATATTTTAAAAATATGCTTCATTCCTTTAGTTTTTAAGTGTACCACTGCAAAATGCTGTCGGTAAGGCTGGTATACAACGCATTTGCCGACGGGTTATTCTTAAGGTATTGCAAATGGTCTTGAATGACCTTGGTGTCATTACGTACTGCGGGACCAGTTTGTGTCTCACGAGGATCATTGTTTAAGGCTTTTTGAATGGTTTCCTGAATCAAAGGCTTCAGCAGATCAAATGAAATGTCTTCGCGCTGTAAGATATGCGCCGACTGAGCAAATAAGTGGTTGGTAAAGTTGCAGGCAATCACGGCAGCTACATGCAACACCTTGCGCTCAAAACTATTGATAGAATGTATGTTGGGGCTAAGCTGGCTTGCCAGGTCAAACAAAATAGTTTCAGTATTGGCATTGATGCCTTCTATGCAAAACGGAATGGCAGTAAAGTCTACTGGAGAGTTTTTGCTAAATGTTTGTAAGGGGTAAAAAACTCCAAAATCGTTGTTACCATTGAGGTGTTCAAACACTTGTAAGGGAGTATTGCCTGACGTATGCGCAATAATTGTTTGAGGGGGCAACTGCATTTGGGCTACCAGTGGAGCTATAGCATCATCTTTGACCGCGACAATGGCCAGGTCAGCCCCTACCTCGCTAAAATTGGTATGGTTGGTAGCAAGTGCATTGTTGAGCTGCTGGGCCAGCAATTGGGCATTGTCAAGGTGACGGCTATAGACTACACTGATGTGATTTCCTTTTTGCTCAAGCGCAGTGGCCAGGTGCCAGGCAACATTTCCTGCGCCAATCATCAAAATATTCATACAATAAACTTATTATAAATGTCAAGTCAAGATAGTATTTGTTAATAGCACCCGCAGGGGCAAGCTTCAAGCGACAAGCCACAAGTCCTTAGATACCGATGAATATCGGTGCTAGACCCTGTTTAACTCCGTTGAGCTCATCACAGCAAGCTGTAGATTCGGTTCACAAGTAACTACACTTTTATATCACGTTGATTTTCAGTGATTTATGAAAAGCGTAGTTAAAAGTCGATAGCTATATGTAAATAATAGAGTACCAGCAAAATATTGAGAACTAATAGTTTACATAGCATTTCACTGTCATCTTCGTTGTTCATATTACTTACCTTATTAAAGCTTCAACATATTTTTATAGAGTAAATAATAGGCAGTTTGACTTTATGGGCATCAAAAACATTGGACAATTAGTTTGTGGCTGCAAATGTATAAAAATAAAAAAAGGGTTGCCGATAATTTACCGACAACCCAGGTAGTTTTTAAAAAAAGTTATTTTTCACCATTCCTTACTTAGATAAAATCAAAGTGCTGTACAGGGTATTGTTCAACTCCGGAATAGTAGAACCATACTTAGCATTGATCACCTTGATCATTTCATTGGTAGCTACCGCATTTCCGGCAGGAGTCAAATGAATACCATCTAAACTAAAAATACCTCCTTGAATAAAGGTTGTACGGTAAGTAATCCCATTGAGTGTGACTCCATCAGCAGTGGCAGCTTGCCCCAGTGTTACATTAATATCCAAATAGGCCAAGCCTCTGGTGTCTGCCTCTGTTTTGATAATAGCATTGTATGCGTCAACAGCAGTGTTACAAGCAGCAGCTTCTGTTTTATCCAATACCAGGTCAGTACCCAAAGGATTGCTAGGGTGTAACCCATAAGGAAAACCATTGTTTGCTCCAGCATCTGTCTTACCCAAAGAAGCATAATTGGTTTGTTTACCCAACAAGAAGAAATCTTCTATAGTAGCTTTACGCACTGTAGCCCCGGTGCCTTCAGTAATGTAAATATCAGCATTGTCTGGTCCCCCACCCGCTTTTACTGCAGCTTGTAGGCTCACTAATGTTACCGTAGTAAAATGAGCAGCAAAAGTAAGCTTAGGAATAGTAATCAATATGCCTTTGGCACTCCCAAACTTGTCTAATAAACTCTTGTAGTTTGTTTCAAACATAGCAGTAGGGGTTATAAACTCCGGAGCAGCGCCTCCATCTACTGCATACCTAAGTACATCGTTGCCTCCCATCCAGCAACTAAAAAACGTCACCCCTGAAGACTTAGCTGTCACAAAGTCTACATAATTACTGGTAGCATCGCTGGTGCCCAGCAAACGCTCAAAGTAGTTGTTGAAACCAGCTGCGTTGTTAAAGCCATAACCTGCTGTGGTAATTTCAGCGACTTTGATACCCGGTATGCCCAGGTTATTCAAGTCTCCGGTGTATTTTTCCAATAAATTGGTTTTACCATCGGCACCCACCCCTATGATTGCCAGGTTACTGGTTTCGTTCACAATGGTAGGCTTTAGATCAGTAAGTTTCAAAAAGCCTGAGCCATTTTCTTTGCCTGCACCAAAAGTAGGCTGTACAAAAGCACCGCCACTTACCTGGGCAAACTGCCCTGCCAACAAGTTTGGAAAAGCATATTGCATACCATCGTTGTATAACCCACCATTGGTCAACCCAGCGGTAAGCGAATTACCCACCGCTATGTATTTGCTAAAATCAGCGGTTCCGGCCGATGCTGCAGTAGGCAATGTAGGAGTAGGCGAAGGGGTTACCTCTTTGCACGAGGTAAAGCCTATAAACAATAGTCCGATAAGAACTAAAATGATAGGGTTTTTTCTCATAACTATCATTGTTTTAATCTTAATATATTTTGAATGTTTTTGAATCTGAATAATTGAAAAGCAGGTTGCCAATACTAAGCACAAACAACCTTTGGCAAGCTTAATGTTAGTTAAGCGCCTGATCAAACGTGATAGACAAATAATACATTTGACCAATGAAAGGGGCACCAA
The DNA here is from genome assembly GCF_000169175.1 of Microscilla marina ATCC 23134. NCBI lineage: Bacteria > Pseudomonadati > Bacteroidota > Cytophagia > Cytophagales > Microscillaceae > Microscilla > Microscilla marina. Next base: position 54,770 of record NZ_AAWS01000053.1, on the reverse strand, counting down.
AACTGGTGCGATAATCATTGTTGCCAATGTTAGACGCACCTAACTTCACGATAGACTTCAAAGATTTGATTTTGTAGTTTACCTGAGCATCTAACACTCCATAAGCAGGTATATACCCGTGACCAAAGGCAGATCTCCACAAGAAACGGTCTTGCCAACGGTAGTTGATAGAAAAACCTAAGTTTTTAATCAGTCCACCACGGTTGATGAGACCCAGTTTGTAACGATCGCCTGGCGTGTTAAACGCAATCTGAAATTCGTCGTCCGGATCAATATCAGCACTGAAAAGCGCTGCGCTATAGTTACCCGTTACAATAAAGTTTTTGGGCAATTTGTAGCTTACGCCAATTCCCAGACCCTGTGAGTTTACTGGTACTTTAGAGTTGATATAAGGACGGAAAGCAGTTCCGGCTGCCCAGCTTCCGGTAGGGGCAGTACCTGCATTTTTGGCAAACACTGTCTGCTGGTCCATAAAATTGTTGTATTGGTTAAAGTATCCATTGATATCAATCAATACCTTATTGGCAATCAATCCTTTGTACCCTACTTCAAAAGCGGTCAGTTGCTCTGGTTGGATAAACTCAAGGTTTACAGTATTGCCTTTACTATCTGTGGCGCCTCCCTGAAACAAACCATACTGTTCGGCGTTGGCTTTGGTACTACCCAATAAAATACCTGAAGTACTTGGGAAGTAAATAAATTGTGCCTGAGTGTCAGGGTTACGGAAACCAGTCTGGAATGAAGCTCTGAAGTTATGCTCACGTTCTTTACCCGCCGAATATACCAAAGAAGCACGTGGCGTGATTTGCCCGTCAAAGTTTTCGTTTTTATCAAAACGAATAGAAGCAGTTATTTTTAAGCGATCTTTCAACAGTTTTTTAGAAACCTGAGTATATACACCAAATTCACCAATTTTAATCCGTTCAAAAGTGCCATTCCCTCGGTTTTCGTTAAATACAGTCCCATCAGAAAACAAGTCGTACTGACGGTAGTTACCCCCTACCTGAATCTCGGCAAAATCAATCATATCGCTAAAGTTATAATTGAACTCTGCATGGTAAAGGCGGGAATTATCTATAAACCCAGCGCCCCCTCTCTGAAAAACACCCTCTCTTACTGTTTTCAAAGTAGACTCTGCCAAACCGTTGCTTGTACCCGGTTGTACGGCAGCATAAGCAGCAGTTTGTGCTGCAGCAACCTGTTCAGCGGTAGGCGTATTGCCTGCCAATAAAGTAGGCAATAAAGCACTGGCATAAGTACCAATATAAGTAGGTGCAAGCGTAGAAGTAGTCAAAAGACCCATAGCCGTCATATTGTAAGAATCTCCGTCATCGGTTTCAGACATATACGCTCTGGCAAAAAAGTTAGCCCCTTTTACCTCTGCCTTGTAATAAGTTTGAGTAAAGTCTCTCAAAGCATAACGCTCACCTCCCTGGTATACCGAAGAACCAGAACCACGACGGAAACTGAAACTGGCTTCTATCTTAGGTGTGATACGATAATGCAAAGCTGCGCTAATTTTCATACTGCGGGCATCAAAAGACTCTAACATTTCTTCTTCTTTGTAGCCTAACCTTCGCAATGGTACCGTTCCTAAAGACTGCAGACCATTGGCTACCACCCCTTGTGCCAGTGCGGTATTGCCTCCAAACTGACTTGCCAAAGTAGCGGCAAAAGCAGGGTTGTTAATAACACCCAATGCCACTGTATTGGCAAACGAAGCTGTTCCAAAAGGAGCTACAATAGGCACTTCGTCTCCGTAGCTGTTCAAACCATCAAAGGAAGGATCACCAATGGTAGGCTGGGTTTCATTTCTTAGCGTAGTTACATCGGTACGGTGCGTTACATAATCGTTAGACCGCCAATCTTGTGCCTGAGACAAAGAGAAGTTTACCTTAAAAGCAAGCTTGTCTTTAAGGAAAGATTTGGCATAACGGATAGAAGTGTTATATAATGGCTGATTGCCATAAGCAGTAGCACCGTCTTTGGCAGTGTTTGAAGTGGCCACCCCTCCTTTTACCAATACACTAAGGCCTTGGTATTCAAAAGGGCTTTTACTATTCATCATCAAAATTCCATTAAAGGCATTGGGACCATACAATGCCGAAGCAGCACCTGGTACCAGTTCCATGCTTTCCATGTCTAGCTCCGAGATACCTACCACATTACCCGTAGGGAAGTTTAACAAAGGCGCAGCATTGTCCATTCCATCCATCAACTGTACCATACGCACATTGGATATAGTAGCAAAACCACGGGTATTAATTGAAGCGAAGTTCATACTACCCTTATTTATGTGTACTCCTTTGAGGTTGGCAAGTCCATCATAAAAATCAGGTGCCGCCGTATTTTTAATGGCAATGATGTCCATCTTTTCAATCGTTACCGGAGACTCCAGAATTTTTTCCTCCACCCTTGAGGCAGATACAACTACTTCTCCAATAAGACTGTTACTTTCTTTGAGACTTACCTGAATGTTACTATTACTTCCGGTAATATCAACAGTTTGACTAGCATAACCTATGTAAGAAATTTTGAGTTTAAAAGGTGTTGGTTGGCTTACAGACATACTAAAAGAACCATCTGCCCTGGTGGTGGTTCCTTGTACTGTTCCATCTACAACAATGTTTACCCCAACCAGACCTTCTCCGGTCTTGTTATCTTTTACTACCCCCGACAAAGTTACTTGTGCCTGGGCATAAGCAATAGATAACAGGCAAACAAAAATAGAAAACAGAAGTTTACGTAAATGTTTCATCATAAACTAAAAATTTAATTTGTTTTTGTGTATAAATTGTAAAATTTTGTACTATTCCTAATTTCAAATATAGTATAATAACATATATGGTCAAAAGATTACATAATTTATGTGAATATTTAAAATTGTGTTTTTTTCAATCTGTTTATCACTTCCATAACAATGTAATGATTTTAGCAGTTATGTAAAAGTTCATAAAGTAACAAATTGAATGTAGCATAAAAAACTGACTAACAGTTAGTTACAACTCATAGCAATGTACACTATATTTACTTGGTTGATTGGGTGAGTCACCCAAAAGGAATGAAGGGCTGCTGGTTCCGAAAAAACCCTGAAAATCAAACCAAAACCCATATAAACTTACGTCTGAGGTCGCATCGTAACCATCCACACTACAGACAAACTTATAAGTACAGGTACTTTGTGGAAACTTATATAGTTTGAGCAAAATCAATGAAAAAACTGCTGCTCCACCCCAAAGCCCTCCCTCTTGAACAAGGAAAAACAGGATGTAAGGTTTTATATCAATTAAAACCATTTACTCCAAAAGAGAAAATAAGCCCATTTTTTCAAACCATTGATCAAAAATATCGTTTAAATTGCCCTGCTACTTAGTTTACCCTACAGTTGGGCAACCATTTTTTCACTTGCCTGGCAAGTGTTTTATCCGACACATTTACATAAATGAGATTGGTAAGACGTGTCAATTCTTCGGGCAACGCAGTCAACGGATTATTGCCCAGATTCAATACACGCAACTGAGTGAGTTGCCCTATTTCGGGTGGTAGGGTGGTGAGCTGATTATCTCTTAGAATAAGTGATTCAAGCGAAGTCATTTGTCCAATAAAGCCAGGCACTTCAGTCAACTTATTATCCATCAAATCCAGCTTCTCTAACCGACCCAGTTGAGTAATACTTGGCGCAATCTGGTTGATTTGCCCATGTGACAATATCAACACACGCAACTTTGTAAACTTACTGATATGCGCTGGTATGGCTGTCAATTGGTGAAAGTTCATACTTAACTCTTCCAGTTGCCTGAACTGGGTCAATCGTTGAGGTATTTGCGGGCTGTACCAATAAGTAAAATACAGGTGGGTAAGATTAGGCAGGCGCTCTATGCCCGTTGGAATAAGCAACGAACGCGCTGCCTGATTGTTGAATGTTTCAAACTTAAGTCGCTGGATATGGGCAATGTCTTTGATTTGGTCAGCCACTTTAGCCACTTCAAAATTAACCGTAAGCCAAGGAATCGCCTGATTGTTTTTGTATTCTTTCGTTGTCAGGCACTCTATCACCCTGGCAAAAAAACGTCCTCCTTGTTCAAATATCTTCTCTTTGCCATATTCTTTACAAGCAAAAGCGTGGTCTATAAAGCGCTCAACAGAAAATGACGCATACACTTGTCCAATTTGTTGGATGCGAGCCTGATCAAAAGCAGAAGCACTGCTGGCATACCCCAACACCAACGCCTGTAGCAAAGCAGGCAAGTATTGGGCAAACAGTTTTTTGACCAACTTATGCAACGCCTTGTCGTGTTCTGTGTACAAGTAGAGGGCTGCCAGGTTGCTATACAGCGCTGGGGGTATTACAAAATTTTGCATCAACGAAAGACCCAACATTATATTTCTGGTATCGCTACTGAGCAATAAATGCGTGATTTTTTCAAGGTTCTTGTCAGACATCAGGGGCAAGCTCACCATTTGCTGCTGATACCATTGCTTCAGCAAGCCTTCGGTAAAACACTGTGTCTGTGGATACCTATTTAGATGCTGCTGCAACAAGGCTTCTTTGTCTTTAAATCCTGGTGCCAATACCACATGGGTAACTTGGGCATGCAACGTGGCACTTATTTTTACTTGTTGTGTTTTGAGCACCCTTTTCACTTCCTTGACCTCGTACTGGGTAGCTTTACCCGCCAAAAAAAGCACACTTTCGGCAGTAATTGGCACTTGGCGCTGTGTCACAATGTATTGCTCTATCAAAGTCAGGGTATATTTTACCACATGTGTAGTTTTAAGCTCCAGTAAAGGTATAAGATCATACACATTGTGGCACATTTCCTGGGCTTGCTGCCAATGGTTTTGGTAAAGGTAAAAAGCTATTTTTATTGTATCAGGCGATAATTGCTGCTTTAGGGCTTGCAACTCTTGAAGAAAGAAGGCTTGCTTTTTAGTATAAGGAGAAGTATTCTTTGTGAAAACTAACGTATCTAACTGATGAAAAATATCGGCAAGTCCAGGGGGCATGTCTTTCATCAGGTTACCGTCTAAATCGAGGCAACGCAAACGATGCAGACGGGCAATACCGGGTGTCAAATAGGTAAACCTGTTTTCGTGCAAACTCAAGTACTCCAGTTTATCCAATGCCAACATCCATTCAGGCAACGTGTCAGGGGCGTTGTCAAACCAGCCCCAACGCGCCATATCAAGTACGGTCAACTGGGTAAACTCAGGCAAAATATCGGCAATATTGGCACTTGGAAACAAATGTAGCACTTTAAGGTGTTTGAGCCGGGTAAAACGTGTGGGTAGTTTTTCGTCAGCTTCCATAGGATGACAAAAATACAAACACTCAAGATTTTTCAACTTAGTGAGCTGTTTGATCGTATGCCCCAAATCCAGGTCAAAGTTAGCTGAAATATCAAGCGAGGTTACATTTTGTAATTTGGTAAAATTAGCTGGGAGCTTTCTTAGGTTACAGTCGTTCAGACTTAAGTGCAAACCTTGGGGCAGTTGGCACAATACCTCTATTGCTTGCTCCAAATCTAAACCAAAGTTTTTTTGCAAAACCACTTCTTTGAGGCAAGGCAAAGTCCCCAATGCTTCGGGCAGTTTCTTAAGTAAGTTATCTCGTAAATCGAGCTTTTCGAGCGCCTGCCATTCGGCTATTCTGGGCGACACTACTTTGATGCGGTTATGCTTGGCAATGAGTACCTTAAGACTTTTGTTTTCAAACAATACATCGGGCAGGTCAACAAAATAGTTTTTGTTAATGTCAAGATATTCAAGTTTATCGAGCCGGGCAAAAGAGGCAGGCAAGGTTTTGAGGCGATTGTGGTTAATGCCCAGTTTAAGCAAACCAGGAAAGTCTCCCACCCTATCATCCAATGTCTTGAGCTTTTTATGCCCATAAAACAAGTCTTGCACTATGGCAGCCTCTTTCAGAGCTGCTTCAAAATCCAGGTATCTTTTCATTCTCACAAATGGTTGATTTAATAAAGGTGTTGGCTGGCAAGCAACTAAGAATGAATACATTGTCGTGATGAACGACACCTGCAATCATATTTCTTGATTAAATATAGCAAACCCACTTTGTATTTGCAACCTAATAAAAAAGCCTTGGTTCAGGTACCAAGGCTTGCTTTTAATTTTCAAAAACCAGGCGCAAAACAACTACAGTTCCTGAAATGATTTGGCTACCTGACCAAAAGTACCTTGATATTTTTTCCGCTGGCTTGCCATCGTCCAGCCCATCAACATATACAAGCTTTTTTTACCTTCTATAAAAGTGAAAAAATAAGCTACATCTGTCTCTATTTCTTTAGTACTGGCATCTATGTTTACTGTTTCTGCCTCTAAGCCATTTATTTTTATCAGCTTACCGTCATGCTTTTTGCTTATTTTCAGGTCTTGCCCCAACTGTTCCATTTTTTGTTTGCGGTAATAGCTCAATACCGATCCTCCGCTCAACTCCATTGCTTTTGACAATATCTTTTTTGCTGTAGTATCTTCGTCTATCACAATCACATACATCCCTTTGGTAGTATTTTGGTATTGCAACGATGCATATTGATTGAGTCCAATGGATCGTTTCATATACTTGGGTATTTGTATACTATATTTACCTGGTATTTTTACCAGAGTAAAATCTTCTTTGTCCAGTTTTTCGGGAGCATTGCTATTACACGACATCAGGGCACACCCTGCCCATAGGCATATCATTAAGTATGTAATCTGTTTCATATCTTTTTAGGCCATTAATTTATCTCTTTATAAACGAGGGCAAGCAGTCCAACGGTTAGGTCACCCTTAGCTAAGGTAAGGAATCCACCTCATGAAAGCATGCGTTTATTACAATAAGTTGCCTTCTCCAAATCGCTTACATCTACCGAGACAGACGCTACATTGGGGAACATTTCTACCAGGCAGGCAGTTATTTTTTTAGCCAATATACTTTTCATTTCAGTGGTTCGCCCCTCCATAATACGGGCAAATACATGGATAAAGTCTGCCTGAGTGTTGGCAGTTAGATAATACTGATAAGGGTTGAGCCTTACTTTAATATTCTGTACATCGAACAAGCCGCTGGCATTAGCAACATCAAAAACGGCTTGGACTACCTCTTCGGGCTTTTTTCTTTCTATAATGCTTTGATTGCATTCAATCACAAAATGTGGCATATTTTTTTAATTAGTTGAATACAAATGTAGGCTTTTAGTTGGTAGTTTTTAGCTTGGTTTTGTATCCAAAATTCATTTTCAATATAAACCAAAGCTTACACTCCTGGCAAGTTTCAATTCTCTTGCTTTACGCAAAAGAGTAACAAATCAGAAAATAAGGCGCATAAACTCTGGAATAAATTTTCTGTACAAGAGGAAGATTTGTTTTTGAAAAGCTTAAGGTTGCTTGATCAAACGGGCAAAAAACACGAACGCTTTAACCGTAAGAAGCTTACCGCCAAACTCTCACTGAAATAATGTAACACAAATGCAAGATTCCTCTCAAAATATAGAAGGCCAGGCACTCAAACTCTGGCAAGGTTTCACCCGTTCTCAGGCTACAGTTTTTTGGCGAAACTATCATCAGCTATTGGCCAGGTCTAAAGCCAAACAACAAGAGAATGCTACTAAACCGCCTATCGATGGTTCGGTACCAACCATACCTGTAAACACCCCTCCCCAAAAAGTAAATATTTGGACAGTATATTTGGCAATATGGGGCACAGTGATATTTTTGGGGTTTATTTTATCACTGCTTGCCGACTAATGCTTTGCCTTAAGTACTTTTTGGTATTCTTGGTACACTGACATTATATCAGGTTCGGTTTTCATCAATTGACTACGTGCTTTGCCATCTTTCATCCAGCGGTACATCCAAGACACTCCCCATTTTTTGTAGTAAACATCAGTTTGTTGGTAAACAGGGTCTTGCATTGCCTTGGTCAAACTAATAAAACTGTACTTACGTTGCCGCAACTTGCTCAATAATAAGCCTATGTAATCGGCGTTGAGGGGATTGTCATGACACAAGTAAATATGACGCACCGGACGTTTGTATTGAGCCATGGCCATTTTTTCAAAAAAAGTAAAATACTCCAGGGTCTTTTGTATATACAAATTGCCTATGCGTTGAGCTTCTTTGGGCTTGCCCTGTTTTTGGTAGTGTTCATACAAATAATTAAACATCCAGTCGGAACTTTCTACAGTAAAAGGAGTCAATATATAGTTATTGGCTTGCAGGTAATGTACAATTTGGTGGTGTTGGCTAGAGTCTTTGCCTAAGTCGTTGTAAGGAAACCGAAAATAACGCAATTTTTTGTGGTATTTTTTGGCAAGTTTCTCAGTAAACTCTTCCCCTTTTACCAAGTCTTGGGTAAACGCCTGGTACCCCACTGCCGAATACCGCAAATGACTATAGGTATGGTTGCCCAAAGTATTGTAAGGTGGATTGCCCCAGTGCATAAGCAAGCCTACATTGGCAAAAAAGCCTTGATTTTTGGAAAACTGAAGCTTACTTTCGTTGATAAAAATAGCTGTGGGTACTTTCTTCTGGTCTAATTGCCGTACCAACGTCAGCGAAGCATTGTAGGCTTTGGTATTGGGCACATCATCTATTGTAATGGCCACCTGGAGTTGAGCCAATATGCCTGGACACGCAATCAAACTAGCCATCATTAGTATCAAAAGTTTTTTCATTTTTTAAAATTTTATCCTCGTGAAGATCGTATAAATCAATCATTAAAAAAATCAAGTAGTATTCATGGAACTCACCAACGACAAACCCCACCAACTAAATTATGATCAGGCGTACCAGTTTTTTGACTACCTGCTCACAGAAAGAGATGATTTAAACCTGCAATTAAATGTCAAAAAAAATGCATTGATGGCCCTAGACAATCACTTTGACCCCATTTTTGAGTTTCGTTTTCCTTTGCCTTATCCAGCGATTAACGAAAACACGCTGGGTGAAGCAGAAACACCCCAAACTTATTTCGAGAAAGTATCTACAACCATTCCCAACTATTTGATGTTGCTCATTCAGGCAGGCAATGCCGCCCTGGGGTACTTTGAAGAAGGCGAAATGACCAATCATAAGGTCATACGTAAATACATGGTCCGCAAAAAACAAGGAAAGTTTCAGGGTAACCACCTCAAAACCAAAGGCAAATCTAAATACGGCTCAAGGGTACGTCTGCAAAATACTGTAGATTTTTTTGAAGATATTAATCAAAAAATAACCGACTGGGAAGTGACAGATGATGCCGAACGAATTATTTACGCTGCCTCCGTTACTCTCTGGAACATGTTGTTTGATTCTAAGGTAAACAGCCCCTTTGACAAAACCGACCCTCGCTTGCGTAAAGTACCCAAAGATGTACACATACCTACTTATGAGGAGTTGCTCCGCATCAATCGATTTGCTCATCAGGGATTTGTGCACATTTTCCAGGAAATTGACCTTGAAGCATTTTTTGAAGGGCTACTGCCCCAAGACAATGACGAAGATTGGTGATCTGCTTAGTAACAGTTCTTTTTAATTAAGTGCTGAGTCACAATTAAATACATCTAATTGCTATATGTAATTAATTTATTATGAGTGGCTTAAGAACACTTAATAGCTTATGGCTAACCATTTATTACTACTCAATCACTAAAATAAGTACTTTATTCAAAAAAATTCAACCAATTTTTCACTCCCCCAAGGGGTCAATTCGTATACGGTGTATTACTTGACTTGTCTTAGGAATAGTACCAAAATAAATTTACATTTTTAACGTCATCTTTCGCTGACAGAATTCGTTAAAAAAACTTGACGTAGCGCTGCTATGCCGCCGTCCCGCAGGGCTGGCTCAATATCCACTGGATGTTGCCCTGCCTCTCCTGCCAACAAAATATTTTGGCGTTACTATAGAACTTTATTTTTACACCATTCCTAAGCTTTTACCAATGAGTAGCAAATAGTTCATTTTACGTCCATCTACGAATTTTATAAAGCATTAAAAATCAACGTACTATATCATGGCTGCTTGTAGCGCAGGGTGTTGCACTGATATACATCGATATCTAAAGACTTGAAAACTATCCCTTTCGGGGCTACTCACCACTGTTTTTTTCATTGTACAAAAGTAATTATTTACAGTCACTCTCTAAGGAATGGACAAAAGTAACTTTCAAGCTTAAAGGTGGCCTTTTTCCTTGACGCTTCTTTATTTTCAAACATTTCTTTACTCTAAACATTGACAATTATGAAAACTAAAAAAACACTATTCCTACTACTATTTTTTTCGTGGGCAGTGTTTGCCGCCCAAGCACAAAAAAAGGGGGGCAAGATAATACAACAAACTACCAGTGGTAGTCTCAAAGGCAAAACCTATAAAGTAACTTTCAAAAACAAATCGGAAAAAGACATGTATGTGGCAGTTGCCTACTACGACAACGACCCCCGCACTATGGGCGGACGCTGTTTTTATAGCAAAGGCTGGTATAAGGTAAAGCAAGGCAAGTCTATATGGCTCAATGTATCTGGAAAAAAGTTTTACTACCACGCCCACCAAGTAGGCAAAAACGATGTATCATATGGCAGCGAAAAAGAATTTTATGTACACCCCATCAAAGCTTTCAATATAAGACGGGCAGCAGTAGGCAGGTATAAAAAAGAAGGCGACAAATATACTAAGTATAAATTTGATAAAATTCCCGAATCCAGAATGATCACTATTAAGTAATAATTGCAGTTGGTAAACTCATGATGGCAATTCATAAACTCACACGAGGAAATGTGGTATATTATGCTAACTTTGCCAATACCTAAATACTTGAAAAATATAACCACAACCGGGGTTTGTATAATATTTAAAACGTTTACTACTAGTTCATGAGTAAACAAAATATAGAGACTGCTGGTGGAGGTTTGAGGGCACTATATTTGAGCCTTTTTTATACGTCACATTGTTTCATATAAATGATTTTATTTCACAAATTTTTTACAATACCTTACAAATTAAAAACGACATTATGAGAAAAAGTATCTTCACATTGTGTTTACTAGGTCTGTTTGCCTTATGCACTACAAATACTTCACAGGCACAAATTCATTTTGGATTTGATGTCTCAGGAGGGTTCCCCTTAAATGAGTTTCAAGCACAAAACCCCAATACTGGAGTAGGCATAAACCTAAATGCCTTTTTTCCTTTTGCCCCTCAAGTACCAGTGTATATTGGTTTAGATTTTGGTTTTCAGGGAATGGGTACACGAAACATACAAAAAAACATCAATGTAAATATCATCAATACTAGTATTCCAATCAATTTTGATATTGCTACCAGTAACAACCTGATTAATGGTCACGCAATTTTAAGAACTAAAATCCCTTTGCCATTAGTGCAACCTTATTTTGAAGGATTGATCGGTTTTAAACACTTTTATACCCGTACTTCTATCAAAAACATTACTTCTACCAGTAATATAATCAATGTAGAAGAATTGCAAAGAAACTCTGAAATTGCAGGGGAAACTTTACAACAAAGCACTGCTTTAAGTTATGGATTTGGAGGTGGCTTTCATATTATGTTTGGGGGTGGACAGTTTGGTTTAAACCTGGGGGCTCGCTATTTACTAGGTGGACAAGCCTCTTATTATACTCGTGAAGACATTCGAGATTTTGATGTAACTATCACTACTGACAATGGTACTAGTAATAATGAGTTAGGTTCTACAGTTGGTGGAAACAACATACAACCTCGCACATCCCGTACCGATATGATTATGGCTAATATAGGTATTGTAATTAAGTTATAATCAAAAACGTTTAGTGATCTTTTATAAATAATTTGAGCCATTAAAGTGTATCTATTACCCTCATTCTTCTCAAAAAAAAAGCTTCATAGCTTCGGCTATGCACCGTTTTTTTTGAATCGTCTGAGAACAATATATTTTCTTGAATTAGCACATCTTATTTTTTCCAGATCACTTACGATAAAAAATATAACCAACTCCCTGAAAACTCAGGGAGTTTTTTTATTGCCTTTTGGTAAATAAGTGATCTTTCATAAATAATTTGAGCCATTAAAGTGTATCTATTGCCCTCATTCTTCTCAAAAAAAAAGCCTCATAGCTTTGGCTATGCACCGTTTTTTTTGAATCGTCTGAGAACAATATATTTTCTTAAATTGGCACATCTTATTTTTTCCAGATCACTAATGTGCCTGTTTATAGCCACTACATATCTTTAAAATCCAGAAATTCCTGATAGGCATTTTGCAATTCGCGCAACGCCAACGTCTCGTTTTGCGCAGTAGCTACCTCTACCCCTTTCTTATACACTGCTTCGGCTTTTGCTTCCTCTTCAAGTTCTTCATAAAGTTTGCCCGCATGATAGTAGGTAGGCACATAAGCAGGATGGTTTTGCAGTAATTTTTCAAAATAAACCAACGCCTCCAAAGGTTTGTGTTTGGTATACTCCAAAGCTATAGCATATATATTAAACGGTTCGTTGGGTTCTTCTTCCAAAAAGCCAAGTAATTGCTCTAAGCGAGATTGTGACATATAAAATTTTGTTTTTAGAATATTAAGTTAAACTAAATTTCAGCTTGTGCACTCATCATAAATAATCATCTTTGGTCTTATATAGCTACTTTTGAGTACTTGCCATTCTTTTTTAACTTACATCACCTACAATTAGGAGTAAAATAAACAAGAATGAAGAACGCCAAATAGTCCATTGAAACCTAAGAAAATCACTCAAGACAAGTCTACTCCATTGAATTGTACAACTAAAACTATCATTAGTCCTTTCGATGCAAAAAAAGGTATGCACGCATACTAAAATTACCCCATGATTACCTATATTATTCAAGGAATATTGCCTAAATTCACACCAATTTAAAACAGTTAATACAATAAAACATAATATAAATGAAACGCCTGGTAATTTTTTAGTTTTAGGTATAACATAAGGCTTGAACAAAAAATTTATCTGAATGTTTCCATTTTACCCTTACTCATCGTACTGATACTTCTTTTGTTTTTGTAACAACTTGAAGTAAGGGATAAGTGAGGTGATTTATCAACATTTTAAAATTTCTATACGAATGAAAATATTAGTTTGTATTACGCATGTTCCCGATACAACTTCTAAAATCACTTTTACTAACGACAACACTGAGCTTGATAAAGGTGGATTGCAGTTTGTGATTGGTCCTTATGATGACTATGCAATAGCTCGCGCAGTTGAAATAAAAGAACAATTGGGAGGTACAATAACGGCGTTGAATGTAGGGCAACAAGACACTGAACCAACCATCCGCAAAGCCTTGGCTATTGGTGCCGATGATGCCATTCGCATAGACGCTGAACCAACAGATGCTTATTTTGTTGCCCAACAAATAGCAGAAGTAGCCAAAGCAGAAAACTATGACTTAATCATGATGGGTAGAGAGTCTAGTGACTATAATGGAGGACAAGTGCACGGAATGGTAGGCGAAATGTTAGGCATACCTTCACTTTCACCAGTAATGAAACTGGACATTGACAAAGGAGTGGCGAAAATGGCCCGTGAAATAGAAGGTGGAAAAGAATACTTAGAAGCTTCACTACCATTGGTATTGGGTTGTCAGGAACCAATTGCTGAATGGAAGATTCCAAACATGAGAGGTATCATGGGTGCCCGTAAGAAGCCCCTTAAGGTGATTACTCCTGCCAACAACGACACCCTTACAGCTCCTGAGTCTTACGAATTGCCCGCTCCTCGTACCGACGTAAAACTAATTGATGCAGATAATACTGCTGAATTGGTAAGCTTGTTGAAAAACGAGGCTAAAGTTATATAAGGTACTAGGTTTTAGGTACTAGGAGCTGGGGATTGTCACATAGTAAAATCCCTCATTCAAGCCAAGTACCTAATCCCTAGCACCCAAACCCTAATTTTTTTTTAGAAATTACTACGTAATAAAAATATATGTCAGTACTAGTTTTTGTAGAACTCGCCGATGGTGAACTAAGAGGTTCATCACTTGAAGCTGTTGGTTACGGAGCTGAAGTAGCCAAAATGTTAGGAACAGAAGCCAACGCCTTGGTATTGGGAAATACTGTAGGTGCAGATAAATTGGCTACTATAGGAAACTACGGAATCAACAAAGTGTTAAACGTTTCGGATGAGCGTTTGAACAATGGAGTGATTCAGGCGTATGCCAGCGTAATGCATCAAGTAGCTGAGCAACAAAATGCCAACGTAATTGTACTTGCCAAATCGTCTTTAGGCGATGCTGTATCGGCACGTGTAGCCGCTCGTTTGAAAGCCGGATTGGCTTCTAATGTAGTAAGTTTGCCAGATACATCGGCTGGATTTAAGGTAAAAAGAAGTGTATATACTGGTAAAGCATTCCAGTTTACGAACATGACTTCTGACAAGAAAATCCTTGCCCTTAAAAAAGGCGCTTATGCACCTGAGCCTACTGATGCCACTGCAGAGGTGGTAGATACTACCGTAAACATTGAAGAAGCTGACTTTAATGTGAAAATCACTAAAACCGATAAAGTAACTGGACAAATCTTATTACCAGAAGCTGACCTTGTAGTATCGGGTGGACGTGGTTTGAAAGGACCAGAAAACTGGGGAATGATTGAAGAACTTGCCGACGAACTAGGCGCGGCTACTGGTTGCTCTAAGCCTGTGTCTGACATGGACTGGAGACCTCACCACGAGCACGTAGGACAAACCGGAGTAAAGGTTTCTCCTAGTTTGTATATTGCAGTGGGTATTTCAGGAGCCATCCAACACCTTGCTGGGGTAAGCTCTTCTAAAACCATTGTAGTTATCAATAAAGACCCGGAAGCACCATTTTTTAAAGCAGCAGACTATGGTATTGTAGGCGATGCTTTTGAAATAGTACCTAAGTTGATTGACGCAGTAAAATCAGCCAAATAAAGGCTGTATAACTCATTTTAAATATTTAACCTCTTGACAAAAAGCACCTTAGCTGGCTGTCAAGAGGTTTTATTTTGCAAAAAACACATACAAAATTGCTTAAATTTGATTAGGGACAAATTTCTTGTATATTTGTTTGGTATTCCACTTACCAGAAGTTAATCCTATACAGTAATGTTTAATTAACTTCCTGAAAATTCAAGGGTATTCAATAATTATTGTAGTAAGTTTTTATACCTTTACATCTGAAATTTATTCGATTAAATACTAAAGCCGTTTTCAAGCACAGTGAGTAAGATAAAACTTAAAATTCTTGGCCTATCATCTAGTCAATCACAATCTGGTTCATTTGCTTTGGTTATGGGAGAGTCTAAAGGAAACAGACGCCTTCCTATTATCATTGGAATGTTCGAAGCTCAAGCCATTGCCATCGAAATTGAGAAAATCGTTCCCAATCGTCCAATGACCCATGACTTGTTCAAATCATTTGCTGAATCGTTTAACTTTTCAGTATTAGAAATTCTCATATCCGATCTGCGTGAAGGCGTTTTTTATGCCAAGATTGTTTGTACGGATGGCACTCAAACAGTAGAAGTAGATGCCCGTCCTTCAGACGCCATCGCTATAGGCTTAAGGTTTAGTGTACCTATATACACTTATGAAACCATTATGTCAGAAGCGGGCATTGTATTGTCGGAATCTGAAGAAGGCGAAGAAGACTCGATCATACCAGAGGAAGAAGAAGTAAGCGAACTATCGTCTACCGAGCAAATCAAGGATTACACCAGCGACAAACTGCAGGAGTTACTTGATGAGGCCCTGGAAAATGAAGATTACGAAAGAGCAGCCCAAATTCGTGATGAAATGAATCGTCGTAATTAGTTGTTGCCAAAAAAATATCATCCCTCCTGCGGGGGAACAAACTCACAGCCTTGGTTGTGAGTTTTTTTATGCCCTGTATAGAGATATTAGTTTGCTTATGCAATAAAATTTTATTCCAAAAAATACAATTATTCCAAATAAAAAACATATAAATAAGTATATGCATTTTTTTATTTGGAATAACAGTTAAAAACAGGAACAATAGAGGGTAAATTCGCGTTCAATGTAGTAACACCAAAATAAGTAAGTGATGACAAACATAATATTAACCCTCGATAATAATATACTATCGATATCTTTCTATAAATTTATCGCATTGTATATACTTGCCATTCTGGCAATGCTTTCTTTGCTTATAATTGTAAGCAAAAAAATTAAAGACAATTACTATAAGAAAGCGACTCAACAACATATCAAAATTTCAAGCCCTTTACAAATAGCCTATTTAAACAATGGTTTACCTGGCTATATTCGTACAGTATTGTTCCAATTGATACAAGAAGGCTACCTCACCAAGCCCAAGAGGCACTGGTTTGGCTACAAAGTAAAAGCTACTGCTACACACCCTCCAGTCAAAGACTTGAGTAAAGTCGAACAAACTATTTTTCATTATGCTGCCTCAAACGAGTCATGGCATAAGATTATCAATCACCAGGAACTACACGAAGACTTGTGGAAAACCGAAGCAACTATGGAGACCCAATTGACCAATTTTAACTTACTTTACCCTCAGCCTGTGCTCAATCGGCTAAATAAGTTGCGAGGTATTTTTATTCTTTTTACACTGACCCTAGGTTCTTATCGTTATTTATTAGGAACCGAAAAAGCCCGGACAGGTATTTGGAGCTTGTTGTTTGTAGGTATGTTGGGTATGATGCTCATTACACACGTAGCAAAGCTTGACCGGGTAACCAAACAGGGACAAAAATATTTGAGCAGCTTGAAAAACAGCTATAAAGACTTAAGCCCTGCCAAAAGCAATAAATATAAGTTGGTGGTTACCAGTTTGCTCAAAGACGATAAGCAAGAGATGGCTTCTCTGCTGAAAATGCTCAAAAACAAAAAACCAAATCAACACAGCTGGGCACAAATGCCACAGAAGTACCTCAATAACTTGTCGGCGAACCCACAATTAGAAACCTGAATATCTACTACAGTGGTTTAATGCAAATAAAGGTACATGGCGAATCTAAAAAACGATTTAAACGTATATTTTTGTGTATCTAAATTACATATAAACCCTTTGTATTATGTTAAAGCTTAACTATACTACCCTGCTTATTTTTTGTATTGTGTTCATGACTGCCTCCTGTGTCAAGCAAGATGTTGAACCAGATAATACCACTACCAATAGTGGAAACAATGGTGGCACTGATGATAACGATAATAGTGGAGGCGGCGACGATGACAACAACAATGGAAATAGCGGCGGCTCGTCTGGCTCTACCAGCTTCAACCTAGACAAGGACAAAATATTGGCCTTGGTAAATGAAGCCCGAACCAAAGGGACTACTTGCGGAAGTAACGCAAAACCTCCAGTGACAGCAATTAAGTGGAATGATGAGCTGGCAAAAGCAGCTTTAGACCATAGCAACGATATGCAAGCGCAGGATTACTTTAGCCACACAGGAAAAAACGGTTCTAAATTCAGCGAACGCGCCAAAGATGCTGGTTATACAGGATTCCCCACGGGTGAAAACATTGCCTGGGGGTATAGTAGTGAAGAAGCAGTAATTAAAGGTTGGTTGGAAAGCACCGGACACTGTAACAACATAATGAACGGAAACTCTAACGAGATAGGCATTGCCAGGTCTGCCACTGGTAATTACTGGACAATGGTACTAGGAAAAAGCAAATAAATAAACTTATTAATATAACAATTCAAGCCCTGATGTAATGCTACATCAGGGCTTTTTGTTTTGCCATTATTGTCTGCTGTCTCCTAATATCATCTGTTCTATTTCTTGTTTGGCTTGCGCCAATGCTTGGTTTGCCTCAGCCTGTAGCTGTTTTGCCCGATCTCTCAGGTCTTGAATATGAGCTACTATTGCGCTTTGTTTGGCAAGGTTAGGCAGGGGAATGGTTTGCTCTAAATAATCAGGCATAATCAAGTTTCTAATTCCATTGGTTTGACTTTGCATAGCATCGGTTAATTTGATATGATGTACGGTTTTTAAAAAGCAAAATAAATACTCAGGCAATACTTTTTGGCTATTGACTCTTATTTTATGAATAAAATTACTGTAACATATTTGCTCTTTTACCAATAACTCTTCCCTGAGAATGGCTACTCTCCCTACCGGCTGATCCTGACTACCTCCAGATTTTTCTATTAATAAATCGTTGGGACGAATATCTATCTCTTTTATCTTTTCTTGATGTATAAGCCTATGCTTTACCCGGTTATTCTTTAATTTCAAATTGTATACATTGTCAAATTCTGTAGCCCGAACTACCAAACACCTGCAATACTCACTACCTGGGTTTGTATTTTCATCCTTCCCCCAATCTCCTGCCCTACTGGATACGATCAACGTTTTGAGCTTTGTAGAATCAAACCTATTCCCTTCAATGGCTCCTTTAAGGTCTTTTACATTTTTATCGTATCTTTTAGGATCAAACCGCCCTCCACTTACCGCTCGCATAGGCACAGTAAATATTCTGCTTTGCAAAGAGGTATCTTTTTTGGGCAATACAATCCCCAACTCTTTCAGTAAATAGTGATTAATGCCTACCAATAGCTGTTGGGCTTGCTCTAGTTTTTGTTGCTTTACGTGTACCACTTTATCATACTTCAGGCATATTTGCCGTTGCCTATCTTCTGGCGGAACTATGATGGGTATAGACGATAACTGCTGAATGTTGATATTCTTTTGTGCAGACTGTGGCGCCAGCTTTTCAAGATACGGTTTGATAAATTTAAAATAAACATTTAAATAGTTTATATTCAGGCGCTTATCCTTTGGATAAAGTGCAATTAAGCTATCAGGAAAACAAGCTGGATAGTCTAAAATAGCCGTATCTCCAATGTTTGCAGCAATCGTCATTACCAACACATTTGGTTGAAACAACCTACTTGTATTTACCCCTTTTTCATTTAAAGTCTGACTATAAACCACTTTACCATCGCTTTGGCTTGCTTTCACTATATCGCCAGTTTGAATAAAAGGGTATTTGCCCCCATAAAACGCTGGATCATTTCTGGGTCTATGCCCAAACCTTCCCCGTTGCGTTTTTATAACATCTAACAGCTTATACACAGGGTAAACAGTTTGTTTAACAAGGGGTAAATTGTCTACAGATTGATAGTAAATAGGATCGAGCCGTTCTATAACCTGTGAGTGTCGCAACAAAAACACTTTTTCTTGATTCACTTGATCGCTTAATACAAAATTGCTCATATACTTTTTGTTGATGATCTTATGTCAATAGTCCATAGCATTTAGTCCGTAGTCCATAGCTGATTCGAGTAAATGTTTACCTTATTAATCATTGTAAACCAATGGCGTATATTAAATTTGTTTACTTGTAGCTTATAGCTAATTGCTTGCTGCTACTTACTATAAAGTCGCCATAAACTTTTCCAATGCTTCGCCAATTGCTACCAACTCATTGTTGGGGGTGGTTTTGCCAGTGGCATCATAGCCAATGTCTTCGGCTATAGCCATAAAAATGCTGTAATCAGGCAATACAATTTGTTTTTGCTGTATATATTGATCGTGTAAGTTGGTTTTGAGTTGGTTGATAGCATTGGTGTACTTCTGCTGAATGCCTTTTTTCCAAGCTTTAAAGGCAGGTGTTTTTGCTATGGCTTTTCTGTCTGTTTCGGAAGTGGTATTTTCAAAGCCCCGATGTGCTTTGATGATATCCTTTTTTTCTTTTTCGATACGTTCAATAGTAGCCTCGTAATGGTGGGTAGTTTTTATATTATTCTTAAGGCGATCTTTTATACTTTGCAACGACTCAGTAGTGGCTTTGTCCCATTTTTTTAGAAACAACACTGAGCTTTTTACCCCAGCTCCGGTATGCGCAAAGGCAGTTTGCGGCATAGATACTACTGCCACTATACGGTACCACTCTTCTATACGATCACGCACATATTGCAGGCTACTATTGGTAAGTATGCCATCAGGCACTACTATAGCCAGCGTGCCGCCTTCTTTGAGAAAATACCAACATTGTTCAATAAAAAGCACCTCGGTGCTTTGGTTGGCACGCCCCTGCACTGCTGAGTTTTTGGTATCCAGCCAGCTTACGTCTTTATTGCCTAACTTGTATTGATGCAAATAGGCTTTTTCGAGCTGTTTTACTACACTTCCAAAGGGTGGGTTGGTTACAATAAAATCAAAACTATTGTATTTAAATTCACGATTATGGCTTCTTTGACGCAAGGCTTCATCTTTGAGCAAACCATCGGCAGCTATCACATTGGTTTGCCCATCGTTATGAATAATCATATTCATTTTGGCAGTGCGGGCAATTTGCTCATTGATTTCTATCCCAAATAGTTTTTTTGACACAAAGTCGTGCCAGTAACGATGATGATCTGCTCCCTCGGCAATGTCGTTTTCAGGGTCTCCTTTTTGATTTTCAAAATACTCATCTGCCTGTTTTCTTATTTTTTCAAGGGTATACAACAAAAAACCTCCACTGCCACAAGACGTATCTAACACCCGTGAGTGGTTGGTAATGGGCAATACATTAATAATAAACTGAACAATGTTGCGAGGGGTAAAGTATTGCCCAAAGTCGCCACGAAAATAAGAACCCATAAAGGTTTCAAATGCTTTTCCTTTGCTGTCCAGGTCGGTATCTTTCAGATTTATCCCTTCCAGGTACCCCACCACTGCTTTTACTTTAACAGGCTTAAGCCTGATGTCATCTTTAAATACTTCTGGGTCTTGACGTTTGCCTTCGGCATATAGCTTTTTAATCCGGGCAAATAACTCATTTGAATTTTTGTGCTCAGCGCGGGTAATTTGCTCTGAAGTAGCATTTTTGGGCAACGACGTATTAAACACTTGAAAGTCATACGCCTCTCCTTTTTTTCTTAGTTTGCGTTCATCCCATATTTTGCAAAAGATCAACTTATCGAGCTCGTCAAACGCTGTAGAAGGGTTGAGTTCCCCTCCTGCCCATAAAGCATTATGTGCCAGCTTGAAACGGCGGGTAAGGTCACTTTCACTGACTGTTTCTATATCAAAAAACTTTTGCTTGATATTGTCACCCAGCGAGTCTTCATTGCCCTTACGCCCACCTTTGGCATATTTATATGCTTCTACCCCCACATTGCCATACCGGGGAATATCGGGCTTGGTGGTCATCACGGTGTTTTCGTCTCCAATAAAAAAGGTTTGATTTTTAGTACCAGAAGTGATCCAGGCATACATCGGTTTTTTTGATATGCCACAAGCATAGCTATAGGCTTGGGCAACGCCTTCTTTGAACTCCATTTCCGAGGCATCGGCTTTTTTGCATTCTACTACTATATGGGGCACAGTACACGCCGTATCGCTGTATACCACCATGTCTGCCTCTTTTTTTCTGCCTGCTCCGATTTTTATGGGTACCAATAACCTTACTTGCTCTACTGGATAACCATAAATCAATACGAGTTTAAGAAAAGTAACCGCCTGCACTTGCTCTTCGGGATAAGTGTAATTCCGCTTTTTATTTTGGTGCAAATAGGTAATTTGTCTTTGATCGTCAGCAATTTCAATGAGATGGTTGGCTACGCCTTTTGATATCAGGTTTTTGGACATATGGCTTGGCTAATTGTTGTTTTATAAATGCAAAAGAATTAAAAAAATTAATAAATAAAACATTTTGATTAAAATTTTTAACTATTAAGATTATAAAAAACAACATATCCAACCAACTAAAACAATCAAAAAGCCCTGATGTAAATTACACCAAGGCTTTTGTTAAATTCTTAGACATTATTTTTTATTGAAAAGCCTACTTAGGTTGTTGCTGAAGATCTGTAGAAGGTGGAGGTGTGGAGGGAGAAGGCTCTTCAGTGATAAAAAATCGTCGATGTAAGATTACCACCATGACAATGCCCACAAAAGCCGATATATCAGCAATATTGAAAATAGGCGCTGATACGGTAAGTCCGCCAAACTTAGGCACCCAATGGGGCAAAGCTATAGGGCCTACATCTATAAAAAGCATGTCTATTACTTGCCCGTGTAACCAGGGAGTGGCGGCGTCAAAGGTGGCAAGCCCAAGAAACGCCCCATAAAAAATACTGTCAATCAGGTTGCCTAACCCTCCGGCAAAAATTAATACCAGGCTCCAGATTAAGCCTTTGTGGGCTTTGCGTTGAATCAATTTGTGCAGATACCACCCTATGCCTAAGATGATGGCAAGTCGAAAAATAGTAAGTAACAGTTTACCGTAAAACGACCCAAACTCAAAACCAAATGCCATACCAGGGTTAAGCGTATAATGAAGCTTGAACCAGTTGCCAATCAAGGCAACCTCCTGCTCTTGCTGCATATTGAAATGAACTAATAGTTTTAACAGTTGATCGAGCAAAACAATGCGAAGAGCATAGGCATAATATAAATGGTTTTTCTTCATAACGCAATATATAACTACACAATTAGTTAAACAACTTCTCTATCTCCAAAAGTGATCATTGAGGGCTTATTCAATATCTACAAAAACGGAATGTTGGGGGTTTAGTTCAAAAAATTAGCCAGAGCTGCGGCTACAATAGTCCATAGTATTTAGTCGATAGTCGATAGCTGATTCGAGTAAATGTTCACCTTGTTAAATACTGTAAACCAGTATTTTATATTAATATTGCGTACTCGCTTTATTTTTAAAAGTGTTTCGGCTTTACGCCTAAACATCCAATTAAATAGTTTTTAAATTCATCAATAACTGATAACCAGCAAACAACTTTGACTAAAATCACTACAGAATATTGGGCTGAATACTACAGATAAAATGCCCCACAATAGACCTTTATATATTTTTTCTCCTGTCCTATCTCTAAGCTGTTTTGTTTTTTTAACTCACCAATTCGTAAACCACTGAAAGTAAGCACACTATGAGTTTGTTAGTTGCCTATAAACCCAATCTATTTCTAAATCCCGATTTATATTTATCGGGGCAGCAGTTTGCTGTGATGAGCTCAACGGAGTTAAACAGGGGGTACCTAGAACCTTGTTGGGGCTATGGGCTAAATGCCGCAGACTATTGTAAAAGGTACAATTAATGATTAAAGGTGGTTGAAATTTTTATAAAAAGTTGCTTTAACATACATTTGTATTTACAGCTTTCAAAATTTATCGTTTGAATAGATTATTGAAACACTCAATGCAATGTTGATTGCTCGTATTACATGGAATATATCAAGGAACGTAAACCTTTACTAGAAGTAATAGCCCTCTTTTTGTTAATCATAGGATCACTATTGGCTTATTCGCTTTGGGACAAACCCTTGTCTTTGAATGTAGAGATAAAGCAAACCAGAATGAAGGCTTTTTTGAACCTTGAGCCTCAGGAAGACATACTCTGGAAACCTGTAACCGACAAAATCACTGCTTTTATTGATAAAAAATTACGTGAAGATTCATTGGCAAAAGCCGATTCAATTAACCAAACAGCCAACAAAGGAAACAAAGCCAAAGCCGATGCTACCAAGGTAAACAATGTACCTGCCGGATCGGGCAATCTGGAAACTAACCTCAAAATAGCCAAAAAACGAGGAATACCACTAAACGTAGTTATGCCCGCCGGGGTAAACACCAAGACCCAACATATATTGCTTGCTGGCGACTCAATGGCTGGGGCTGCCGGGCTGGAATATGGCTTTAGAAAATACGCTATGTATAACGGGCATCGCCTAACGGTGATATCACAACCCAGCTCTACCACTGCTCTTTGGAGTCAGCAAAAAAAACTCAAAGCGGCAATAGCTACTTACAAACCTACCTTTATCATTATTGGCCTGGGAGCCAACGAACTGTTTGTACGAGACATACCCCAAAGAAAAAAATACATCAGAGATATATTAAAACAAGCTGGAAACATTCCAGTGATATGGGTAGGACCGCCCAACTGGCGTAAAGATACTGGCATTAATGCTGCTATTCGCTCTATTGTAGGCAAAGATCGTTTTTTCTTGTCTGAACACATCAAAATGAGTCGCCAGTACGACGGCATCCACCCTGATATTAAGGGGAGTGTTACCTGGACTGATACGCTCACCACCTGGATTATGTATGCCAGCAAACACAAAATAAGGTTGATTAACCCAATTGCAGCAAGAATTAAACTACCCAAAAAAGATAAAGCTAAAACAAGCAAAGACTCTACAAACAGGAAAACAGATACTACTTCACAAAAATGAGGACAAAAAATTTGTTTATAAGAATAGGTCATCGCTGTTTTTTGGGAGGGTGGTTCATTTTATTGGCAGTGTGGAGCTGCGAAGAACCAGCGTCTCGCCATAACCACGATGAAAAAACAAAACAGGCTCGTGCAGCACTCAATAAATCAGCCGCCATGCCTGCACAAGTGACCCAACCAGCCAAAACACCCCAAAAAGCAGTGGAGCAAACCAAAGTAAACCGTCAGGCTCAACACATTTTATTGATTGGCGATTCAATGGCAGGGGCGGCCGGGTTAGAATATGGCTTTAGAAAATATGCGGCATACAATGGACATCGCCTGACGGTGGTATCGCAAGCCAGTTCGCATACGGCAGGCTGGAGCACAAGCAAACAACTCAAAACAGCCATTGCGATTCATAAACCTACTTATGTGATTGTCGTGTTGGGTGCCAATGAGTTGTTTGTACAAGATATACCTCAGAGAAAGGAGTATATTAAAGATATTATAAAACAGGCGGGAGATACTCCAGTGATATGGGCAGGACCACCCAATTGGCGCAAAGACACGGGTATTAATGAAGCCATTCTCGCTGTGGTGGGCAAAGACCGGTTCTTCCCCTCAGAAAACGTCAAAATTACCCGGCAAAGTGATGGCATTCACCCTAACCTTCGTGGCAGTGTGGCTTGGTCTGATGCTTTAAGTAAATGGATTATGACGGAAAGTAAACATAAAATCAGGTTGGAGAATCCAGCAATCGCACGCAGAAAATCAAGCAAAAAAATATTCAAAAAATAACAACGGATACTACTTTACAAAAATGACAATAAAATACTTTATCAGAAGAGGTGCCCATAGCTTATTCCTAGGCTTATTGCTTGCTATGGTGTGGGGCTGCGAAGAAAACTTACCCGAAGGTGAGGTAATATACACTCCGCTTGACCTGACGCTTCAGGCATATATAGAAGCCAACAAGGTAGATTCATCAATGTTGATTGATAGCAGTGCGCAACATGTATTACTGATTGGCGACTCGATGGCAGATGGTTTGCGACACCCTTTTTCGTTGCTGGCCAAACAGAACGGGCACAAGTTTACCGCGGTTGCCAAAACCAGTTCAAGTATTCTAGCCTGGCAAGGCAAACGTATGAAGGCACTCATAGAGGAGTTAAAACCCACTTATGTCATGGTATCGTTAGGCTCAAATGAATTGTTTACCCGCCAACTTGACGCATATAAAAAGTTTGTAAAACGCATTGTTGACCAAATAGGTGAAGTTAATTTTATTTGGATTGGACCACCCAATTGGCGCAAAGACAACGGTCTGACTGGAGTATTGGCAGAGGGGGTGGGTGAAGGCAGATTTTTCCCTTCCCAAGATTTGGTACTGAAGCGCGCCGGAGACGGCATACACCCTCGATGGAAAGAATACGAAAAATGGGCAAATGCCATATCGGGTTGGATTATGACTGAAAGCAAACAAAAGATTTTGATGAAAGTACCTGACAAGGTTCAAAGCCCAAACGACAAGCTACAGGCCCACAACTCACAATAATTAATCAATACCATTGCCAAGAATCAAGGGCTAATCACTGATAGCGCTTATAAAAAAACTACCACATGCTGGATCATCCATTGCTGGAAAATATAGCTCAAATGTTTGCTTACGACAAAAAAGCCCCTTTACTATTTAATAGTGGAGAGTTTTTGGTGTTGTTTACTGCGTTTTTAAGTATTTATTTGCTTATCTACAAACACAAGTTTGCCAGGGTGTTGTATGTATTGGCGTTTAGCTTGTTTTTTTACTACAAATCAAGCGGTATATATGTGCTTAACTTGGTAGTACTGGCAGTAGTCGATTATTATGCCGCGCTCTGGCTTAGTCCAGCCAAGGAGCATCCCCGCCGAAAGCTTTGGTTGGTGTTGCTTATTATTTTTAACCTCAGCTTTTTGCTGTATTTTAAGTATACCAACTTTATCCTGGATAATATCGCCT
Source organism: Microscilla marina ATCC 23134 (assembly GCF_000169175.1). Lineage (NCBI taxonomy): Bacteria > Pseudomonadati > Bacteroidota > Cytophagia > Cytophagales > Microscillaceae > Microscilla > Microscilla marina. The sequence continues at coordinate 28,642 of NZ_AAWS01000053.1, read as the reverse complement.
ACCTGGCTCAAAAAGACTTTAAAAAACTAGATATTTTCCTGCCCATCGGGGTATCTTTTTATACTTTCCAAACGATTAGTTATTTGGTAGATGTATACAAAGGAGAAATTAAGCCTTGCCGCAACCTGATGGACTTTGGGTTTTACCTGAGTTTTTTCCCTCAACTGGTAGCGGGTCCTATTGTACGGGCTAAAGACTTTTTACCTCAAATCAACCAAGACATTGTATTTCGTCGCGATCAGATGGGTGACGGCTTATTTATGATTTTGAAAGGGTTGGTAAAAAAAGCACTGATTGCCAATTATGTGGCACAATACGCCGACCTTATTTACGGGGCACCGGGTACTTATTCGGGGTTCGAAAATCTTATGGCAATGTATGCATATACGTTGCAGATTTATTGCGATTTTTCGGGGTATTCTGACATGGCAATCGGGCTTGCTCTATTGATGGGCTTTCGCCTACCCGATAACTTCCGTAGCCCTTACAACTCGCTCAGCATTACTGAGTTTTGGCGCCGTTGGCACATTTCGCTGTCTACCTGGCTACGCGACTATATTTATATACCTATGGGGGGCAACCGTAAAGGGGAAGAAAAGCAGTGGTTGTTTTTGATGCTGACCATGCTCATTGGGGGGTTTTGGCACGGTGCCTCCTGGAAATTTGTCTTTTGGGGAGCTATGCATGGAGCCGGTTTGTTTGTGCACAAGATTTTTAGCAAAACAGTAAAAGATATGGGCTTCAACCGCCAAGTTTTACGACCGCTCGACTGGTTTGTTACCTTCCATTTTGTGGCATTATTGTGGGTGTTTTTCCGTGCCGAAAGTTTTGTTGTAGCCTTCAAATCTATTACCCAAATGGCTTTCCATACTGACTGGGCTTACCTGATACCTTTTATGCAAACTCGTGGGGCACTACTCGCAATGATGGTAATAGGCTTTGCTATTCATTTCATTTCTGAAAAAGACAAAGAACGCATGGCCGAATACTTTGGCACCTTGCCTGTGCTTGCCAAGGCAGCCATATTTGTGTTAGTCATCCAATTAATTTTACAGTTTCAAACTGAAAACGTACAGCCTTTCATCTATTTTCAATTTTAACTGCATCATATTTTATCGTATTCATACTCAGTTACTTCTAAAATCAAGCCCTTAAGCCTTTGGTGGCTTTTTGTTAAGGTGGTTCAATATTGCTGTGCAAACCCCTAAAAATAACCAAAAATATGACAAGACTGCCGGGGAATAAAGTACAAACTCCTCTCAATCGTTAAGGTAAGCCACTGAGTATTTTAACTCGTATTAATTACAATTTACCTCATTATATTAGCAATACTTACACTAAATGTGATTACATTTCTACAATCTGTGTCACAAAATTTGCATATTTGCTAGTCCCCTCGTAAGTTCGTACACTCAAATTATCTAAAACTACAATGCAGAGATTCAATAAAGTTGTATCATACGTTTATTGACGTACTATCAACCGTATTGACTGGTTTGGTCTTGAAACCGCCAAACTTGCTGAAACCTTTCTTTACATTCGTAGTATCAGGAAAAGTCCAAGTTCGTTGAACTTGGACCTTTTTTTACTGATGTACCCAAGCTCCCCTTTTTCAATAAAAACAATCAAATACAAAACTTTAGGTAAAAAAACATTATTTTGGGTTGCGAACTTCTACTTTAGAATAATTTACCCCCAGGTACCTATGTCACTCAAAGCCTCCAAAAGCCTTAACTCTTCAGTGCTTGTACTTATCATTGTAAATCTGGTACCTATATTTGGGGTAATTTACCTTCAATGGTCAGTGTCAAATGTAATACTGCTCTATGTTTTTGAAACATTTATTGTAGGTGTATTCAACATTTTTAAAGTAGTATTGGCAGGTACCAACAAAGAACTCCCTGGTTGCTCTAACTTTTTTCTGGCTGGATTTTTTATCATACACTACAACGGCTTCATCGCCATTCAGTTCTTTTTTATCTTTGACCTTATCTCTCACCTTGAAAAAAACAATGGAACTCAAGAAGCAATTTCTCGCGAAATAGTTCCAGGGCTTACCCTGCTAGGAATCGCCTACCTCTCTATTGTGCTCAGTCATTTATATTCTTTTGTCAAAAACTACCTGATCGCAGGCGAATACAAATATACAGATAGTGGCGCTCAAATGATTATGCCTTATATGCGGGTTGCGGTCCAACAATTGCTGGCACTTAGTGGTGGCTACTTTCTGGCATCTTCGGGCAATAAAAGTATGGCATTGCTTGTATTGCTGGTGGTGCTCAAAACATTTTTTGACTTTTTGGGTCATTTGCTGGAGAGGTCTCAGTACAAAAAAATGATGGAAAAGTATCGAGCAACTCAAGAAGAACAAGGAAACAACCTACAATAAACCATTATTTCAGATGCAGCACAAAGCCAGAGAAAATGTCAGATCTTCCGTTATCATTGTCATACTAGTAAACCTCTTGCCCATATTTGGGGTATTGGTGCTCCATTGGAAAGTATCTGATGTAGTCATGTTGTATGTCTTTGAAACCTTTGTGGTGGGAGTTTTCAATGTTTTTAAAATGATTTTTGCCGGTACAGACGATGACATGCCTGGCTGTATGAAAATATTTCTTGTGCCTTTTTTTATTGTGCATTACAATGTTTTTGTGGGTATCCAAGGATTTTTTATCATCTCTTTTGTGCTACTGCCCGAACTCAACAACGCCAATTTTATGACCACCCCATCGGGTAGCGGTTATACTGTATCGGCACAAGACTACCTATTGGGTATACTACAGTTCAATAGTTTGCTGAGCGTTGCCTACCTGTCTATTGTGCTCAGCCATTTATATTCTTTTGTGAAAAACTACCTGGTAGAAGGAGAAAATAAAAATGTAGTACTGCTTGAACTCATGTTTCAACCTTATAAGCGCATTTTCCTGCAACAGTTTTTGGTCATTGGCGGTACATTTTTGTTGCTGGCTTTAGGGGGGAATAATATGGTTTTTGTCGTATTGTTAGTAGTTTTAAAAATCTTTCTTGATTTCAGAGCACACATCCAGGAAAGATTGAAATATCAACCAAATAAAAAAAGTATTGAAAATCACCAAGAAAGCGAAAGTATTTAACCGGGAAGTACGTCTTGATGAGTTGCGCAGCGAACTTTATAAGGTAGATGTGGCTATTTTGATTCTTGCCAACCTACCTCCTCTATTTGGTTTAGTGTTTTTTGGATGGCAAACTATAGATGTGCTCTTCTTGTTTGGTTTTGAGGTAGTAGTCATCGGCTTTTTTAACCTGGTAAAGTTGTTATGGGTAAGGGGTACTCAACGCGCACCCAAATACCTTAAAATTATCATGGTTCCGTTTTTTATTATCCATTTTACCGTTTTTCTGGGGGTATGTTATATTGGTATTTTGGCGGTGCTCACTGCCTATAAACAGGTGATTCTGGACTCTAGTGGCATTCGTACTATTTGGAAGTTTACCCTCAAGCCTTACTTCAACCACCAAGTACTCAACCCTGGCAATCTCTTATTTTACAACTATATACTTATTCTGATAAGCCACGCCACGGCCTTTAGCCAGAATTTTCTGAAGGGAGAAGAAAACATTAAAATGACTATAGACAACCTTATGCGCGCTCCTTACTGGCAAATATTTATTACTCAAGTGTGGATTGTAGGAGGGGCTGCCATTATCTTAGAATACCGTTGGTCGCTTACCTGGCTGTCTTTGTCAGTCATTATCAAAATGGCTATAGACTTTTACCTGCGTTACCGCGAACATTATAAATACGGGATTTAAAGCCTGCCACTGCTTATAGATACAATAGCGGCAACTGGCTTTCGTTTTTTACAGTAAAATATACCCTCCCAATCGCTCATTCGTATATTCCTGCATCTATTATCACATCGTATAAATTAAACCTCCCTAAGAACATTCCCCAACATTTATGCGTTTCGTTTAAAAGATTGCTAATTGCCAACCGTTTGAGAACGCAAACATTTTTTTTAAAAGATCAAAGTATGATGCACAGGTTTTATCTGTTTTTAGGTTTCATAGGGCTCGGCTTGCTCGCCGGGTGTACAAACTATACAAAAAAAGAACGCCAGGAAGCACCCAAGGTCGTACCTCCAGCAAAAAAAATGAGTAAATACGACCGCATGGACCTCGCCTGGAAACAAGAGTATGCGCTTACTCGCGACCCCAGCCTGAAAGTCGTTCCTAAAGATAGGCTTGAAGCAGGTCATCGTTTTATCCAAAAACAAGAAAAACTTAGGAAAACCTCCCGTACTACATCCACGGATATTCGCTGGCGAGAGCGTGGTCCAAGCAATGTGGGAGGACGAACCCGTGCCATATTGGTAGACCCCAACGATGCCTCAGGCAAAACAGTTTTTGCTGCCGGGGTATCGGGTGGACTCTGGAAAACAACCGATATTACCTTAAACAAACCTGTATGGAACAAGGTAGATGACTTTTTTGACAACCTTGCCATTGTAACTATAGCGGCAGACCCTTCTAACCCTAAGGTAATCTATTTTGGTACTGGCGAGGGCTGGGGAAACTTTGACGCGGTAAGGGGTGGAGGAATCTGGAAAACAACCGATGGAGGGATCAGTTGGGGCAAAACTCCTTTTGACGGAGGCAGTTACATCCAAAAAATTGTCATTAGTGCCAGCGGAGAAATCTACGCAGGTACTCGTTCGGGTTTGTTCAAATCTACCAATCAAGGGGGCAACTGGACCAAACTAGCGGGCTTGCCACAAGACAAAATCTCTGATGTAGAAATTGGCAGCAATGGTACTATACACGTAGGCTTGGGCATTTTTACCGGAGGTAGTTATCGTTACTCTACCAATGGAGGGGCTAACTGGAACACTCCTGTGGGGTTTCCGGCATCGGGCGATATACAAAGGGTAGAGCTTGCCGTAGCGCCGGGCAATGCCAATGTGTTATACGCCATGATGCAAGGCAGTGGAAGGGGCTTTTACGGGGGCTACAAGTCTATCGATGGTGGTGCCAACTGGACAGCCATGGGTGCCAAACCTGTAGATGCAGATACTGATATTTCGGCGTCGGACTTTACCAGAGAGCAAGCCTGGTATGACTTAATCATTGCGGTAGACCCCAATAACGAAAACACCGTAATTACGGGGGGCATAGACTTATTTAAGTCTACCAATGGCGGTGATAGCTGGACTCAAATCTCTAAATGGTCAAATAACAATCTATTGGCAAGCCTGGATGTACCCTTGGTGCACGCTGATCACCATACCATTATTTTTATTGACTCCAATAAAATATTGTTTGGCAACGATGGAGGTATTTACTATACCGAAGATGGTAGCCAGGCAATACCTACTATTATAAGCAAAGAAAATGGTTATAACACCAGTCAGTTTTACAGTTGTGCCCTGCACCCTACTGCTGGAGAAAACTACATGCTGGGTGGCACCCAAGACAATGGCTCACATAAGCTCAACGATGTATTGGTGGGCAAATCGGTAGAAGTAACCGGGGGTGATGGAGGCTTTGCCCACATAGATCAAAATGAACCTACTTATCAATTTACTTCTTTTACTTTCAACAATTGGTATCGTTCGTCAGACGGTGGACTCACTTTTACTAAAGTAAACCATGCGTTGTCTGGCACTGGTTCTTTTATCAACCCTACCGACTATGACAATGATGCCAATATACTATATGCAGCTACTAATACTGGCGCTTACCTGCGCTGGAACGACCCGCAAACGGGTAACAGTACCTCGGAAATAAATGTGGCTGCTTTTGGAAGTGCCAGCATCACCCATATTGCGGTATCGCCCAATACCGTTCATCGCGTATTCTTTGGGCTAGACAATGGCAATATAGTAAGAGTAGACAATGCCCATACAAGTAGCCCTTCGGCTACCACTATCAATGCTGGTGCAGGTATGCCCGCTTCGGCTTCAGTATCTTGTGTAGCTATAGAAAAAGGCAACGACAATCATTTACTGGTGACCTACTCAAACTACGGGGTAACCAGTGTGTGGGAAACCACTGACGGGGGAACGACTTGGTTCAATGTAGAAGGTAACTTGCCCGATATTCCGGTAAGGTGGGCGTTGTTTAACCCCAACAACGGCAAACAAGCCATGCTTGCTACTGAATTGGGCGTGTGGTTTGCCGAAGAAATAAAGGGAATCAATACTACTTGGGTGGCGTCTAACAATGGCTTGGCAAATGTACGGGTAGATATGTTACAAATCCGTGATTCAGACAATACGATCATTGCGGGTACCCACGGACGGGGTATGTTTTCCACCGATTTTTTTGCCAGTACACCCATTGCCAATTTTTTGGTAAATAAAAGGTTAAACTATGCAGGCATTGGGGTCAAGTTTACCGATCTATCGGCGAAAGCCACCTCATGGAGCTGGGACTTTGGTGATGGTACTACCTCTACCCTGCAAAACCCTACCCACGCTTACACTGCCGCAGGTATGTACAATGTAAAACTTACCATCAACGGCACCACTACTCAAACCATTAATAACGCGGTGCATATTCTGCCCAATTATGGTACTCCTTATACTTTGGCGCAAGGTGGCAATTTTGAGAGTAACTTTAACGATTTTGGTGCAGAGGCTATAGAGGGTTCTATCAACCCCTGGGAGCGAGGTACTCCTTCCAATACGCTTTCTATGTTGAGTTCGGGCAGCAATGCCTGGAAAACCGACTTGGATGCCGACATTGTAAAGGGAGATTATAAAAGTGTTTTGCAAACACCTAATTTCAACTTTTCGGCAAGTGGCGCTTACACCATTCAGTTTAAAATGAGTATGGAAACCCAGTTTTGCAATGCCCCGCAAGGCGCCAACCTGGAGTACTCTACCGATAACGGGGTCACCTGGCAAGTATTAGGGGCAGCCACTGGCAACCCTATAAGTAGTAGCAACTGGTATCAACAAGGCCCTAGTAAAGAAGGGCAAAGCTGTGGAACAAATGCTGTTACAGATTCAAAAAAATCCTGGAGTTTTGACGGGAACAATGTTACTACAGTATATGATGCTTCGGCGCTGGCTGGTAAATCAAGTGTAGCGTTTCGTTTTGTGTTTCAGATCTCATCAAACCACGAAAATGGCTACGCAATAGACGGTATCATGATAGACGATTTTGAGGTAAATGGTCCCAATAATGAGGCCTCTCACTTTGCGTCTATCAATGCCTCTGGCGCCACCGAGTTTTGCGATGGAGGCAAGGTTACTTTTCAGGCAAATACCGGGGCGGGCTACACTCACCAATGGCAAAAAGACGGCGTTGACATTGCCAACGCCACCAGCGATAGTTACGAAACAAATACTGCCGGAGCATATAAAGTATTGGTGACCAGCAATGGAATAACTGTGGCTTCGCAAACAATACAAGTCCTTGTAAAGTCTAGTCCACTGCCTGTTATACAAGAAAGTAATGGGGCTTTATCTACCGCAGAAATCGCTGGTGCCAACTATCAATGGTTCAAAAGTGGAGCAGCCATCAGTGGCGCCACCAATAGTACTTATACACCCACCAATTGCGGTACTTATACGGTACAAACCAACTACTCTAATGGGTGTAGTCGCTCTTCTGCATCTTATGATTATAACAATACCAATCTTAGTGTAAGTATCAGCCATCAGGGCAATACTTTGATGGCTTCGGTAAACGATGCGACCACCTATACTTGGTTTTTGAACGGAGAAGCTATAGCCAATGCCACCAGCAGTACTTTGGAGGCTACTCAGCCTGGAGTATACAAGGTAAGTATTGTCAAGAGTGGTTGTCCAACGTCGTCGCCCGACTTTAGCTTTGACCCAAGTACTGATTTAAGTGCTTCATTAAGCTACCAACTGGCACTGTACCCTAACCCGGTAAGTAAGCAACTAAGGCTACGCTTTCAACAGAAGTTAGGGAACGCTCAATTTAAAATATTTAACGCGCAGGGGGCACAGGTAAAGTCATTGATAGAGCGCTCAAACACGCCGCAACACCAATTCAGCATTGATGTATCGTCGTTGCCTACGGGTGTATACCTATTGCAGCTATTGCTGGAAGATGGCAGATGGGCAACCAAGCGTTTTTATAAAAGGTAAGATTCTACACCATACTATACTCCCCTATTGAAATATAAATTTTAATAGGGGATTTTTTATGCCTGAAGTCATCCCGACTTTTAATAATGGTTCTTAGATGCCGATGAATGTCGGTGTCACAAGCCATTAACGATTTTTAACACACCGATTCCTGAAATTGTTAAATGAGACTTAAAAAAGGCAAAAGTTAAGCCCAGTAGCCAAAATTAAATTACATTTAAAGGAATTAAATAATAAGTTGCAGTCTTGGATATCATCACAAAAAAGTAGATGATGGAAGACGCTGCGCAAATGAAATTATAACCAAGGGGACTATATCAAGGCTCTCTTTGTTATCGTCAATTAAAAAACTAAGTTTATGAACAAACTACTTTGGGCTTTGATAGCTTTTTTTATGGTGATGAATTCATCTATAGCTCAAGAAAAAAAAGAAAAATTCTTAACTGAATTAAAGCAGGAAATTAAAAATGAAAAAATACCAGGTTGTGGAATAGTTGTCATTAAAAATGGCAAAACAATCATTTCAACGTCGGTAGGACTGGCTGATGTTGCATTTTCTGTACCAGTTGACAATGCCACGATTTTTTCCATTAATTCGCTTTCAAAAATGTTTGCCGGTACAGCTGTTATGAAATTGGTAGAAGATAAGAAGGTTAATCTATCAAATCCTATTTCAGATTATTTGGATGGCTTGCCCACTCAATGGCAGAAAATAACAATACGACAACTGTTGAGTCATACATCTGGGCTACCTGATATAGAGGATACAAAAAACGGTGGGCTAATTGGTGGAAAAGGAGAGAAGTTTGCCTGGGAAAAAGTAAAAAAGAAGAAGATTAAATTTAAAGCAGGTAAATACTTTGACTACATTCAAACAAACTATGTTTTAATTCAAAAACTGATTGAAAAAATCAGTGGAAAAAGTTATTTAAAGTTTTTACAAACAAGCCAGTTTGACAAAATTGGAATAACTAAAAACCTATATTTTGGAAGTTCTTTTGATGTTGTTCAAAACAAAAGCACTACTTATAGTTTTTATAAAAAAAATAAGCTGACAAACAAATACATAAAAGGAGAAAAGTTGTACGAAATATCAGAAGATTTTGCTCCTATTGTTTGGGCGGACGCTGGTGCATTCTCAACAGCAAATGCATTGAAAAAGTGGCTAATGGCTTTGGATAAAGGCACGTTTATCTCCAAAAAAAGTATTAAAGAAATGTGGACAGCTGTACCATTAAACAACAATAAATATGGAGGGTTTGGTGGTTTTCTAAATGGTTATGGATACGGATGGCCAGTGATAATGAGAGAGAAGCATCCCGGAATTGCGCCCATTGGTGGTGGACGAGCAGCTTTAATTATTTATCCAAAAGATAAATTGACAATTATTCTTTTGACAAATTTAACAGGTAGTTCTCCTCATAAGATAATCGAGAAAGTAGCTCATCATTATTGGGAATAGAACAGCGACTAACCACCGAGTAGACCACTGGCAGTCAATTGATTGCCAGTGGTCTTACTTTACTATTCTGCTTATGTAAGTAAGATTAACTGTGTAGAGTTCATCACAGCAGCATTTTACTTAGGAACATGTTCGCCCCGTAAACGGGATTTCGGGCATAGCCCTCAACAATAACCCCGATAAGAAATCGGGACTTTGAAGCTGTCCGGTTTAGAACATATTAGCTTCGCAGAGCTTGAACTTCATTCTGCGGTTCTCATTACTGCCTTTTGTTATTTTTAGCCTTTGGCAGAGCTCGGCGCAGCAGGGCTGCAGCCATCGGTTTTCGCCGTAGCTATGGCTACGACTGCAAAAAGTGCCTCAGCCAGCCTCGAGTATACGCCCTCAATCTCGACACTTATGTTGAACAGGTTCCTTAGTAATATATCTAAGAGCTTGCAGGTGGTCTATGACCATACTTCACACAACTATTTACTCTTCTCGATCTTCTAGTTTTTCTATCAAAAAATCCAGCTTTCGCTCTACCCTTTTCATACGCTCTTCAAGTTCTTCGCTTTCGTTGCTGATCATTTCTTCTACAAAAATGGCATTGACAATAGAGAACCCAAAAATGCCCCCGGTAAGCACAATCAACATAAAATAAACGCGGGTAGCCACTCCCATCCAGGCAGCTCCGCTTTTGGCTATGGCATCGGGTATGTCATACCAGCCCTCCATTGTAAATATTTTGAAGATGATATAAAATGCCTCAAAACCATTGGTAAAGTATTTGGGTGCCATTTCCCGAAAGAGATAATAGGTAAACAAAGAGACAATGACGTTGTAAAAAAAGAACCCTAACAACACAAATAACGAAGCTTTGAGGGCACGCCCTACCCCTATGAGTAAGTCTTGCAGGTGAGGAATAAATTGTAAAAAACGAAAAAACTTTGCCACCCTAAATGCCCTGAGCACCAGCAAAAAAGTAAAGTCGGGAATAGGTAAAAATAAGATGAGTAACGAGGGGGTGGTTAACATTACAATCAAAAAATCAAGCTTATTCCAATTAGAACTGATATAGCCCCGCCACGAATATTGCTTAATCTTGACAACTGCCTCTATCAAAAAGAACAGGGTACAGCTCAGGTCAATGTATTCAAAAATGACAAACTCTGCCTTGAGGCTGCTGAAAGACAACAAAAACAACACAAGTATGTTGATTTGCAGCGCAATAAAGATGACTCGATCATTGGTAAATATTCGCGACATTTTTACTTTGATGTTAGGTAAAATGGTAATTATCAACGTTTATTTGTACAAACTTATTTGCCCAAAATAAACGCTGGGCAAACAAGAAGGTGAGTCAATGACTGTCAGTAATGCCCACTACCCATGTACTGCTACTAATTCATATACTTGCCAATCGCCCCGACGGTTAGTTCTTATTTTGCCCACGTGCTCGCAGTCTACTTGATCGTGCACTAGTCGGTAGGTGTTCTGAAGCAAATGTATCGGAATGTCCAAGTTCTTTTTTAGGTGGTGGGTTGTCTGAATAATGTCGCTCCAGATGTCATAAGCAAAACGTTTGTGATGGGTGTCTCCGGCTACTACATCGGTGGTATTGATACCCAAATACATTTTTTTGATCAAGTTGTTTACCTCTTGTGAATCAGCCTCATAATTGAGTGCCATCTGGCGAATATCAAGGCTCGCCTTGAGCAAAGGCATTGGATCTCCAGTACCCAAGGTTCGGTGAGCACAGGCATACATATTATTTTTGGTGCGCACCCGTTCCAACCCATATTGCTGCACCAGGTCATTAATCGCTTTAAAAAATACTTCAAGCTCATTGATCAGGCGACTACGGTCAGTTTTGAGCACTGTGTTCATCAAATCTTCAAAGCCCAGATACAAAATACTCACACTTGGGTGATAATTTACATGCACATAATCTGCTTCTTCCAGGTCACGGGCAATTTCTTCGGGCAAGATGTACTGCATCAACGATGAAGTATGCAATCGAGCGGCTTCCTTTTCCAGTAGCTTCGAAAAACTCTCCCCTTGTATGCTCAAAGGAGCCTCGTCTGTCATTACTGCTTGCAACGATTCCTGTATTTTTTCCGGAATAGCCGAATTGGTACGTTTTGCCGCCTTTTCTTCCATTTCTATCAGCTTAAGGTGGGCTTGCTTGTGGGTAAGCTCTTCTTCTAGTTTACTTAGTTGGGCTTTTGTCGCCAATACCGATTTTTGCAAGTGCGCCAAGTCGTTGCCTTTTTCACGGGCTTTGGTATTTTCCATCAACAACTGGTCACGGTTGTTTAAAAAGTCTTCTCTTTCCTGCTCAAAACGTTCTTTTGCCTTCAACAACTGCTGCCTTGCCTGCTCTAACTGGTCTCGCTCCATTTGCAAAGCATTGGGGGTAAGGTCAGTTGTACTATTCAATGTTTCTTCTGAGTGTTTATCTACTACTTTCGTTTCCTGTTTTTCATTGATTGACCTGTGCACTATCGGAGTATTCGCTGGCGCAACAACATCTTTAGCCATCTGGGTATTCTCTTCATTCCTGGTGGTCAAAGCCTTTGTTGGTACTTGTTGCAATTCTTGCGAAGCAGTTTTGAGCAACGCTTCTTCTTGTGCTACTTTGTCTTTTGCCACCTTTAGGGCTTGTTGTTGTTGTTTCAAACGTTGCTGTTCGGCTTGTACACTTTCTTTTTCTTGCTTCAGGCGTTTTTTTTCTTGCTGCAAGGTAGCTCTTGCCTCTTCCAGCGCCTTACTTTGGGTGTCCAGTCGTTGTTGCTGCTGTTGAGTATCCTTTAATGCCCTCTCCCTCTCTTTAAAAAGCGTTTCTTTAGATTTGGCAAACATCTGTTTTTCATTCAACAGGACTTCTTTATCTTGCAACAATTCCTCTTGTGCTTTTTGTAACTCTCCGGCCTTTTGCTGCAGACTCTCCTGAGTTTCTTCAATTTTGCCCTTAGTGGCCTCTATAGAATTTTGGTTTTGATGTATTTGCTTTTTTTGGGTTTCCAGCTGAGCTTTGGTTTCTGACAAACGCGTTTTTTCCTGCTCAAGCTCCTCCTTTAGGCGCTTTTGTTCTTCCAGCACAGCATTTTTCTTACTTTCCACCTTTTGCTTCTCCTGAGCAATGCGTGCTTCCTCTTCCAGCATTTTTTGGCGGGCTGTTTCCAGGGCGTCTTCTTCAGCTAACTTTTGCTCTTTAGCCTGTTTGTGTCCAGCTATAGCCTGTATAATACATTGAATCAACAAGGTACGCTCGATGGGTTTAGGTACAAACGCCGATATATGAGTAGTAATTATTTCATTGATTGTTTGGGTACGGGCAGGGTGGCTTGAGATCACAATGGGTACCTCACGGGTAGACGCTTGTTGTTGTAAATAATGGTATACCTCCAGTTCTGACGCTATAGACGTTTCCCAGTCTAACAACACTACATCTAGAGATTTTTTACGGATAATTCGCTGCACCATTTGAGCATTGGTGGCGTTCATTACATTGTATTTACCTTCATCTTCTAAATAGTCAAAAATGGTATGCAAACTTTTAAAATCCTGATTTACAACCAGCACATTGTATTTTTCCATGGGCACGCTATAGTTGGGTCAACTTTGTGTAACTTTCTTCATCTAAATACAATATCGCCTGCTCCAAAGCCTTCTTCCACTTGGTCAAATTGCTATTTCCTTGAGGGTCAATTCTATTCAATACTGCCTTAAGAGCACTTGTTTCGTAATATTCTAACTGGGCAAATTCTTCCATAAAAGGCTGCATGATTTCCTTTTCTTCTTTGGTAAATTCCAGCGAATCAATGTCTACCTCTACTATTTCAGGTGAACTGTCTTTTACTCCCAGCAAATCGCTGTAATCTACATCTTCGAGCGACTTGGCGTCTAACAAAGTAAACGTGACATGCAAACCTTCATCAGCTGGCAACACTTCTACCTTGCCACCGTGAGCTTCAATCATTTTTTTGTTAAAAGCCCAGGACGACCCGGCAGGGCGTGCCACTTCGGGTGGAAAATTATCAAATACCCGATGTAATTTGTCTTCGGGCACTGCCACCCCATTGTCACGAAAGGTCACCTCCAGCACATCTTTATCTTCGCGGGTTACAGGTTGAGCGTTCAACGACACCTTACCTCCCTCTGGAGTGTATTTGAGGGCATTGGCAAAAAAGTTTAAAAATATACGCTCTACAATTTCATAGTCAAAGGCGGCATAAAAGAAAGGTTTAATCTGGTTGTCTACCTCAATGCCTTTAGCCGTTACCAGGTCTGAAACTTTGTCGAGCGCACTGCGCGACACTTTGTAAATAGAATGATTTTCTTTATGTAAAATAATAGTGGCATCATCGACTACCTGCACCTGGTCTACGTTGTCGAGCAAGTTCATGATCTGTACTCCCGACTGATACACCATTGCCCGGTTTAGATTTTCGCTTGCGTTAGGTTTGAGCAAATCAACCACCGTGCGGGTAGGTGGGGCAATGTCTTCTTTTAATATTTTGTTTAAGCCTTCTTTTTCTTTGCTTACTTCCTCTAGTTGTATTTTGGCGGTGTTCAATTCTTCGGTTTGTCTGAGCAAAGCAGATTTTTGCTCATTAATTTCTCTCCGTTGTGAGTTGATCTGATTCACCGATTTATTTTTATGCAACTCTATTTCTTTGGCTGCTTTTTTCTTGATCTGGCGCTTACGCAACAACAAGAACAATACTAACAACAAAGCAACGATTGCCAAGCCAATCAACCACCACAGGCGACGGTTTTTCTCTGCTTCTATTTCCTCTTTTTCCTGACTAAGGGTAGTAATCGTTTCTGCCTTGTCAGTAGTATCTTTTTTAAGCAAGCTAATAATTTTGTCTTTGCGCAATAAACGAATAGAATCCTCTTGATTGATCAACTCTGCCCGTTTTTTAGCCGCTTCGAGTATGCCAATGCGCTTGCTTTTTACCAGGTTGTCTACCAACAAACGACGCTTCTCTATTTCCAGCAAACGTACCCGCTGGCTTTCAGGCATGGGATTGTTATTATTATTGTTGCCAGCGCTTTTGGTGATGTATTTGGGTACATATACCGTTTTTATTTTAGTATTTTTAGGATTGTTTCTTACAGCTTCCAGTCTTGCCTTGTATGCCTTGTACAGTTTACGGTATTCGCGGGCTTCTTTTAGTTTACCTTGGTCTTGTTTGGTTTCGGCTAATGTGCCATAACTGTCTACAATCCCTTCAAGGGCTCCTGCCATGCGCTGTCCATCAAATTGATCGTTGTAATCTTTGGCAACCACAAAAGCCTGAAAAAAGTACTCAAGCGCCTTCTCGTCATCTTTTTTGTTTTGTTGATATACACCCCCTATATTTTGTAATGTTTCGGTCAGTGCTACCTTGTCTCCGGCTTTGTCTCTGGTTTTTAGCTCTTGCTCATAGTACTCCAGTGCCTCGTCATACTTCTGTTTCTTTTTTTGATAGTCACCCATTGTACGGTAAATATCAGCTTTTTGCTGAAGCCCTCCAGTGGAGTCCAACGGAGTGTCTACTGCTTTTTGGTACTGTTGCAAGGCTTTGTCATCTCCCTGGCTGACATAATAATCTCCTTCGTTTTGATGGGCAGTCATAATGCCTCGGCTATAATTGGCATCTTGGGCAGTCTGTAGGGCTTTTTTGAGGTAGTCAGGGGCTTTGTCAGGGGTATCTTCTATGGCCACACTTGCCAAACCATTGAGCGCGTCGGCTTCTCCTGCTTTGTTGTTTAGTTTTGTGTAGTTGCTCAATGCCTGCTGCAAAAATACAGGCGCGCGATTAAAGTTTTTAAGTCGATAATATGCATTGCCCATATTTTTTTGACTACAGGCTATAGCCAAAGTATCTTTCATTTTTTGGGCAAGCACCAAAGCTTCACGGGCATAATTCAACGCTTTTACTCCGTTGGTATACTGAATGTCTTCCGACAATTGATTCAATACTTTAACCTTCATTGTATCAGCCGTTATTGTGGGCAAAGCATTTTGGTTAGCAACAATTCTATAAGATCGGTTTTGCTGGGCAAAGCTGTTGGTAGTAGTACTACATAACAAAACTCCCAGATTTGCCCAAAAACACAAAAAACATATCCATCCTGAACGCATAATCCCTGTTATTATTTTCTAATTTTGTATTGGCAACGCAATCTAGCTTCAAAGTAAATAATGAATTTTAAAAATACTACCATCTGGACAATGTTTTTTTGTATGTGCATACCTTTTATAATGCTCAGCAACTTATATCCTTTTTGGCGTTTTGGAATGTTTGCCGAACCAGTAAAAAGTCAGGTGCAAACCGAGCAATTCAGGGTATACTGCAAAGATGTCCAAGGCAAAACTCATTATTTTTCTCCACAAAGCATTGGTTTCGATGAAAACCAGTTTCTATACATTGCTCGAAACTACTATTACAAAAGTCAGACTGTTTTTTTTCTGAAAGCAGTTTCATCTATATATTTTAGGCAAAGCCCCAGGCTAGAGTTCAAAACCTGGCAATTATACAAGATAGTAGTCACCAAAAAACTGAACAACCTACACCAGGTAAGCAAAGACAGCAGCCTGGTAGAAACTTATACACCCGATGCACCATAAAAAAACACCCTTGTACATATACTGGGGTATTGCCCTACTATTGAGCACTTTATTGCTTGCTTACTGGCTAGAGTGGCGTCATTGGGTAACCCTTGCCTACCAACAACAAGCCCCTGAATGGTTCCAAACGCTAGTACAGCGTATTTATCCTAGGTTTGGAGTAGAGAAGCAGCGTTTTCCTCTAGAGTTTTTCCTTGACAAAGCCGATCAGGTAGTGGGGCGGTTTGCCCTCATAAGCCTGGGGAGTTTAAGCTTTATATACCTATATCAATACAAGGTTGGCTTGCGCCAAAAAATTCAGCACTACTGGAACCGCCCCACCACGGTTTACAATGTACAAAGACAACTGCAGGTTTTTACGGGTATCCTGTTTTTGTTTACCTGGGACTGGTACATTTACTTGAATAAACTTGGCAATGCCACTGTTTTCTATACCCCTATCTTCCCCTATCGTTTGCTCCATTTACCCTTCCCGTCTCCTTTTTGGTTGCTTGTGTTATATAGTGTTTTTTTGTTTGCCAACTTTGCACTTTTGTGTAAATTTAGGGTAGTTTGGGCAAGCATTGTAAGCGTGACTTTGTTTGTTTTACTACAAGGGTACATGTATTGTTTTCACAAAACAGACCATACGTATGCTACACTTACCCAAGTGGCTTTGCTTGTACCTATACTTGCCTGGCACTACCAAAAAGGACAGTTAAAGTCCCAAAAACAAGTAGCGGCCTGGCCTTGGCGTTTGATGCAGTTCAGCATTGCTTTTACCTACTTTCAGGCAGGGCTAGAAAAACTCCTCATTGGTGGTATTGGCTGGGCATCTCCCCATAGTTTTCGCAGTTATTTGTACCTCCACCCTACCACACTTGGTGCTTGGATTGCTACCAGTGATTTTTGGTGTACTGTGTTGCCATTAACAGCCATGTTGTTTCAGTTGGGGTTTATCACAATTATTTTGTATCCCAGGCTTAAATTAACGTTTTTGTTGACTGGCACCCTCTTTCACTTAGGCACCTTTTTATTATTTGGTATTGGGTGGTATTACTCCCCTTGGATGTTGGTCTATTTATTTTTTATCGACTGGGAGAGTATTCGCCTCAGGCGACTGCCTAAAAGTACAAAGTTGTTGGGTCTTTGACAACAGGCAAGTTTTCAGGTTTTACAGGAAAAAAATCAGCACTGTTTACACAACAAGTTTTAGCTGTTAAGAGTAATAGCCTTTACTGGGTTTCGTCGCAGAAACCCATCCGCCTTTTTTAACTATGTATGAAAAATGACTATATTTAGCTTCTGAGTTACATCAATGACCCTGATAGAAACATCATGCCTAAAAAAATAAGTGTTGTTGCCCATTTTTGTATAGTTGCTTTACTTATGGTAAGCTGCCGTTCTGCCTACTTTGCCCGCTACCAACAAAAAACACTGGATAAGTATGTCTGGAAAACCAAACAACATTTATCTAAAACTGCTCAGCTCAAACTACTGGTAGACCGCAGGATTAAACTCAACCCACATAGTGTAGCCAAAAACTTTTACCCAGTATTGGATAACGTAAGTAAAAAACTGAGCAAAATCCATCACAAGTTGCGGTGTCAGATTGCCAGTAACCAGGCAATGCCCCTCTATGAAATAAGGAAAATAAAACGTGCACTACACAGCACCCATCAGCTACTTAACAAAACCAACCAACATATTCTCAATGGTACCGAACATGTACTAAAGTCTGATGTGTTGTTTGAGGTAGGCAGTGCCCAACTCAGGGCAGCTGGGGTGGTATCGCTTAACCAGTTTGCCCAGTATTTTAAGCACAAAGTATTGACTGTTTATCGTGCACAAATGCAAGTAAAACTCAATATTACGGGTTATGCCGACGAACAAGGATTTGTAAAAGGGGAAAGTGACCAACAACGTAAAGAAAAAAACCGTTTGCTATCGCTCAATCGCGCCACAGCCATCAAACAATACCTGTCAATAGTTTTAAATCAAAAGTTTGCCAACGCTGACAAGGAAGTAATGCTTGACATAAACGCAGAAGGCAAAGGAGAACAACTGCCCCCTAAACTACGTAACCCTCAACAAAACGACCACCGCCGCCGGGTATGTACAGTGTCGAGTTATACCATTCTGGAGACAGGTGCTCAATTACCCATTATTCAAAAGAATACCCCAAAACGAATACTCACCAATCCTTCTCCTATCAAAGATTAGTACTTAGCCCCCACAGGGGGCAAGTCCTTAGATGCCGATGAATATCGGTGCTTCAAGCGACAAGTCGCAAGTTACACCCTGTTTAACTGTGTTGAGCTCATCACAGCAAACTGTACTTTCATATCACATTGACCTTCAGTGACTTACAAAAATCATAGTTAAAAGCCCCGACAGGGGGCAAGCTTTAAGCGACAAGTCGCAAGCTAGACCCTGTTCCACAAGTAACTACACTTTTATATCACGTTGATTTTCAGTGATTTATGAAAAGCGTAGTTAAAAGCCCCGACAGGTTTGCCTGTTCCCCAGGCAACTACCTAAGGATTCGTATAGCCAAGACAAGTAGCTTATTAAGTTGCAGTATTATTTGATTACTTCAAATAGTATAGATATTTGTAAAGAAGAGGGTTTGTCAGACACCGTTAGTGCAGTGATGCTTTAAAGCTCGCTTAAAAGCTTGGTGCAAATAGGTTCAATGATTCCCCTAATGGTGGAAAGTCTTGACAGAGACTTTACCCCGCTTAAAAGAATATTACATGTATATAACCTATTGTCAAACCCTCTTTTTACTCAATAAAGGTTCAATTTAGTGCATTAATCTGTGATGAAAAAATCGGAGACTAAAATAAAAAGTAGCAAAGCCTCTAAAAAGGTGAATTTGTCTGATGAGCTAACCAAGGTTAGGTTAAAAGTGGCCGGGGTAGATATTGCAAACAATATACATTATACAGCTGTTTCACCACACCTGACAAAAGATAACATCAGAAACTTTGGTGCTTTTACCGCAGACTTGCATCGCATGGCAGATTGGTTTAGTGAACTGGGGATAGAAAGTGTGGCAATGGAAGCCACAGGTATATATTGGCAAAGTTTATATGAAATTCTTGAGGACAGAGGTTTTGATGTGGTCTTAGTAAACGCTCGTTATCCTAAAAATGTAAGTGGACGCAAAAGTGATGTTTCTGATTGTAGTTGGATACATACATTACATAGTTATGGATTATTGCCTGCTTCTTTTATTCCTACACAGGATGTCAGAGAGTTTCGCACCTATGTACGCCAGCGGCAACAATTGACCAAGCAAAAAGTGCAACACATGCAACATGTAGGTAAAGCCTTGCAGCTGATGAATGTCAAAATACAGAATGTGATTTCAGATATTGAAGGTAAACTAGGAATGAAGGTTATTCGTGCTATTGCAGCAGGAGAGCACTCCAGTGTAGAACTGGCAAAACTTCATAATAAAACACTCAAAGCCACCAAAGAAGAGTTTACTTTATCACTTGAAGGGAACTTTCGTAAAGCGCACTTATTTTCTCTCCAACAAGCGCTTAGTGCCTATGATTTTGTCCTGAAACAAATCAATGAATGTGAGACAGAAATAGAGCAAATACTCCATAAATGGGATACAGGAGAAATTGTGGCAAAGGAAGATTGGCAAAGCCGAGTAAAAAAAAAAACAAAGAGGAAGAATGAATATTCATTTGATTCTGCTTCTTATCTCAAAGATATTACTGGGGTCGATTTAACAGAAGTAGATGGTTTTTCAGAAAATACGATTATCAACATTTTAGCAGAAACAGGAATTGATATGAGTCATTGGAAAAATGCTAAACATTTCACGAGTTGGGCAGGGCTTGCACCCAGAAGAAAAATATCAGGAGATAAACTCTTGGGGCATTTTAAAAATATGAATAACAGTCGGATACATCAAGCATTTAAATTAGCTGCTTGGGGGCTCAATAATAGCAAATGTCACTTGGGAGCCTTATATCGGAACCTAAGTCTTAGAAAAGGTTCAGGGATTGCTGTTCAGGCAGTTGCCCGAAAACTAGCTACTATTTTTTACAATATGATGAAATACAAAACACCATATCGGGGAAAAACAGCAGAGGAATATCAAGAGCAAAACAGAAAACGAAAACTCAAAGCCTTAGAAAGACAAGCCCGAAAAATGGGCTTGAAACTAGAAAAAATATAAAATTAAAGTGCTGATAAACAGGGTACTTATGAAATCGGTAGTTAAAAGTAAGTATTGACTAAGTACTATTAGAAAAGAACCCAAGTCATAAGCAAGGTATAAAATACTGCCTTGCTTACGACCTGAAGTCACCTATCTTATCAAAATCTCTTCGCTCTTAATTTCTTTAGCCTAAAGAATTATTATCTTTCGCCTTTTCAAATCATAGTATACATTGAGCCCGAACAGGAATGAGATTGTTAGAAGTAAAAAACGATAAAAGACTGGCAAAGGAGTTTATACAGCTTCCTGTAAGATTGTATAAAAATGACAAAAACTGGATTCGCCCTATAGACAAAGAAGTAGCGGCGGTATTTGATCCTAATGAAAACCCTTATTTTAACCATGGAAAATGCATACGCTGGATTTTGCAAGATGATGCAGGTAAAACCATAGGAAGGGTAGCGGCTTTTGTAAATACACAAACCTCTGATAAGGGAAACAAACAAGCTACTGGTGGAATGGGTTTTTTTGAGTGCATAGACAATCAGGGGGTGGCTTTTAAGTTATTTGATGCTTGCAAAGAATGGAATCAAGCCCAAGGAATGGAAGCCATGGATGGCCCAATTAATTTTGGAAACCGCGAAAAATTTTGGGGCTTGCTTACCGAAGGTTATATTCCTCAAAATTATGGAATGAACTACCACTTCCCTTATTACAAACCTTTTTTCGAAGCGTATGGGTTTAAAGATTATTTTCAGCAATACACTTTTGGTAGGATTATAGGTACTCAGGCTGACTTTCCAGCACGATTGGTTAAATTAGCCGACAGGATTATCCCACAAAAAGAGTACACATTTAAGCCATTGGTTAAAAAACACCTGGATAAATACACTGACGACTTAAGAGAGATTTACAATCAAGCCTGGGCAAACCACAGTGGAGTAGACAAAATGGACAAAGAACGCGCCAGGGCTACAGTGGCACAAATGAAACCCATTCTCGAAGAAGAATTGGTATGGTTTGGCTATCACAACGATCGCCCCATTGGTATGTTTGTCATGGTGCCTGAGGTCAATCACATTTTTAAGTATGTCAATGGAAAGCTCAACCTTTTGGGCAAACTTAAGTTTTTGTATTACAAAAACCGTGGGGTTTGTGATACAGCATTGGGTTTGGTATTTGGGGTGGTGCCCGACTTTCAGGGAAAAGGTGTAGAAACTGCGCTGGCAGTATCTTGGGGAAGGTGTACAGGTTGGTTGCCTCACTATAAGTACAAAAACCTTGAGCTAAACTGGATCGGGGATTTTAATACCACTATGGTAAAAATGTGTCGCCTGTTTGGTTTTAAAATTATAAAAACACACACGACTTACAGGTTGCTGTTTGACAAAAATGCAGTCTTTGAGAAAGCGCCTGTTATGAAATAGTTCTCTTGCCTAACAAAAGCTTTTTGGTAGCATTTATTTGCCTCAATAGATGCTACCTATTCCCCCTGCTAAGAATAATGGCGTATTGAGATAAAATTGATAATTCCTTAATGTAATGAATCAACTAATTTCTTAACTAAACGTTAGTTTTGTATATGGTTAACCACAAAACCATTTGCTGACACCATGTATAACTTCCAAAAAATATATTCAAGTAGCTTCAATACCGTTTATTTCGATGCCAGACATTCACTCTTAAAAATGGTAGCATTGCCCGAAACCACTCTCCAACAAGAGGCAGTTTATAAAAAAGAGTTGACCCATGTGATCAAAACTGTAGAAAAGTATTCGCCCGATTATTGGCTCTTCAATAACGCCCAAAATAAATTCAAGATTTCGTCTGACCTCCAAACCTGGCAACAAGAACAATTGCTCAATCTTTTTAAAAAAATAAATGTAAATAAAAGTGCCACGGTCATCAGTGCCGAGCTTATCTTTCAGTCAGCCCAGCAAACCCCACTTATTCCATCTCAGTATTTTACCAACGAAGAAGATGCCTTGCAATGGTTGGTGGGCTCGGTAAAAGAAACGATCAGTTAATACACGGCTCCTTATTGCGTGCCCACACTGCTTCCTAAAAAACATGCCGCAAAAGTCTTATTCAACTGTAATAAATTGTCTGCTTTGGCTACCAATGTTACATAACTGTTTGGGCAAGCAAACCGTATAATCTTTGTACATTGCTATAAGTCAACACAATTGTATTCAGATAAATTTTAATTTCAGGTAGATGATCAAACTACTAAAATACATAGGATACCTGCTCACTGCAGCCCTGCTTACCTTATTTACTCAAATAGGAGGGCTTATCTATTTATTACTCCTGCCCATAGTTCCCCTACTCACACGCTCTTTTAGCACCCGTTGGAAAAAACACCTCTTAAACATAGGTATACACTTTGTTAGTTATTTAGCCATCATCTTATTGGTTTTGCCTCCAATTGCCCGCTACTTTGGCAGAGTTCCCCTGCCCATCAACAGCCACGCAGGTATCAAGCCTTTAAACACTTTTACCTGGCTATGCAACCGACACTACGTGCGCCCACAACTAATACATATATTGCAGACTGTAAGCAAACAACTAAGAAAACAATATCCTGCTACCATCATTGCGTATATGGATGCTAACTTTCCATTCAAAAAAGGATACCCACTTTGGCCACACTTGAGTCATAATGACGGAAAAAAAATAGACCTTGCTTTTTTGTATAAAGATGCCACTACCCAAAAATATCTACCGCAAACTGCCAAAAGCCTGATAGGGTATGGAGGTTGCGAAACACCCCGAAAAGGAGAGTATAATGTGGCAAAAATATGCGCTCAACAAGGTTTTTGGCAGTACAATATTCTACGAAGAATATACCCCAAATGGCTTCAAAAGAATATTGACATTGACGTACCACGAACACGTAAAATGATGCAATTATTCGCGTTTCAACCACAGGTACAAGTAATGTATATGGAGCCCTACCTAAAAACCCGTTGGGGGGTAAATTATGCCAAAATTGGTTTTCATGGATGTCAAGCAGTACGACACGACGACCATTTGCACGTAAGTGTCTATTAAAAAGATATCATTTATGCTTAAAATTGATTAATATTATCAATAGTCCATAGTATTTAGTCGATAGTCGGTAGCTGATACGAGTAAATGTTTACCTTGTTAAATGCTGTAAACCAGTATTTTATATTAAGATTGCTTACTCAATTTATTTTTAAAAGTGTGTCGGTTTTACGCCCAAACACCCAATTAAATAGTTTTTAAATTCGTAAATAACTGAGAACCAGCAAACAACTTTGACTAAAATCACTGCGGAGTATTGATTATATAAAACTGTAAATAACCCTAAACCTATACAACATGAGTAAATCTGGTAAAACAAACGCCGCAGCTTCAGCACTGAGAAGTAATGGATTAAAAGTAGCCGTAGGAGTACTGGTATTATTTCTAATATTCAGCCTTTTTTCGGTGGTTAAAACGGTGCCTTCGGGCTATGTGGGAGTAGTTACTCACTTTGGTGCAGTACAAAAACACATTTTGGGTGAGGGCATTCATACTGTCATGCCGTTTCGGACGAAAGTAGTAAAACTAAATGTACGAATCCAAAAAATGGAAGCAAACGCAACCGCTTCATCTAAAGACTTACAAACGGTGACTTCTAAAGTTGCCCTCAATTTTTATTTGTCTAAAGAAAAAGCCAACGTGATTTACCAAGACCTGGGCATGGACTACCAACACACCATTATTCAACCTACTGTGCAAGAGTCTATCAAATCTGCTACAGCACGCTACAACGCCGAACAACTCATCACGTCACGCCCTAAGGTAAAGCAGGATGTGTTTACTTATATCAAAAAACGTTTGGCAAAAAGCAATATCATTGTCACTGATTTTTCTATTGTAGATTTTAAGTTTTCGCCCAACTTTAACGATGCCATTGAGAAAAAACAAATTGCCGAACAACGCGCTTTGACAGCTAAAAATGACCTGAACCGGATTAAAACCGAAGCAGAGCAAGCCAAGGCTAAAGCCAAAGGGGAAGCCGATGCACAAATAGAAATTGCCAAGGCTCAGGCAAGGTCTCAAGAACTATTGCGTGAATCGGTAAGCGATCAATTGATTCAGCTAAAAGCTATAGAAAAATGGAATGGAGTAATGCCCGTATCGATGGGAGAAAAAGGCAGTGGAGGCTTTTTTGACATTACCGCTGTGGGTAAAAGAAGATAAAATTTGAATCGGTATTGAAAGATCATCACATTGATTAAATTAAAGCAGCAAGAGAAACTCTTTTGCTGTTTTTTTATTTTATCAAAAATCAAACAATCTTATGAACTATCTTAACATACTGACATTGTGCATTTTACTTGCTGTTTGTACAAGTTGTGGAGGCGCTAAAGAAGGTGGAAACACTGAAAATACAGATACCACCTCTAGCAACACTACCCCAAACAATGAAGGTAACCAACAAAATAGTGATACTACAGGCACCAAGGCAAACCCTTCCTCTACAGGATATACAGGAGGCGATGAGCCCAATGGCTTTACTGCCGATGAGGTATTACTCGCGCCTGAGCTTTACAAATACATGCAAGCCAATATGAAAGGCTGGGCGCTAATAACTCGTGAGAAATGGTTGAGTAATGATGCCAAGAAAGTAGTAGATCCAGGTGATACCGCCATTATATATGAAAAGGATATTGTAGTAAAGGGAGATTTTAATGGCGACGGTAAAGAAGATTGTGCTGGTTTTTTTATAAACAAAGCCAACGAAGCACGTTTGATGATATTTCATAAAACTGATGATGGCTATGAGGCAATTAAAGTGTCGGACGAAGGTAAAATTGAGGGCAAAGCAAGTTTAGGACTGGGGCTTAGACTACAACCTCCAGGTAAAATAGAGATGTATGACCCCAGTGAATCTTTTGTTCTCAAAAATGAGTCATTTGTCTATATGACTTATGGTAAATCAGATAATATCATCTCTTATAAAGATGGTAAATATGTAAAAGCATTTACCAGAGATTAGTCCATAACATTTCGCTTAAAAGTAAAGAATGACCTGAATCGGATTAAAACTGAAGCAGAACAAGCCAGTGCACCAATAGAAATTGCCAAGGCTCAGGCAAGGTCTCAAGAACTATTGTGTGAATCGGTAAGTGACCAATTGATTCAGTTAAAAGCCCAGACAGGGAGCAAGCTTTAAGCGACAAGTCGCAAGTCCTTAGATACCGATGAATATCGGTGCTAGACCCTGTTTAACTGCGTTGAGCTCATCACAGCAAACTGCTGTAGATTCGGTTCACAGGTAACTACACTTTCGTATCACATTGATTTCCAACAACTTATAAAAATCACAGTTAAAAGCTATAGAAAAATGGAATGGAGTAATGCCGATATCAATGGGTGAAAAAGGCAGTGGAGGCTTTTTTGACATTATCGCTGTGGGTAAAAGAAGATAAAATTTAAATCGGCATTGAAAGACCGTCACATTTATTAAATTAAAGCAGCAAGAGAAACTCTTTTGCTGCTTTTTTATTTTATCAAAAATCGAACAATCTTATGAACTATCTTAACACATTGACATTGTGTATTTTACTTGCTGTTTGTGCAAGTTGTGGAGGCACTAGAGAAGGCGGAAACACTGAAAACACAGATACTACCTCTAGCGACACCACAAGCAACACTACCTCAAACAATGAAGGTAACCAACAAAGTAGTGATACTACAAGCACTCAGGTAGACCCTTCCTCTACTGGGTATACAGGGGGTGATGAGCACAATGGCTTTACTGCCGATGAAGAATACCTTGCTCCTGAACTTTACAAATACATGCAAGCTAATATGAAAGGTTGGGCATTGGTCACTCCTCAACAATGGTTAAGCAACGATTTTAAAAAGGTAATTGACCCAAGTGATACCCTGATCAAATACGAAAAAAGTATTGTGGTAAAAGGGGATTTTAATGGTGATGGTAAAGAAGATTGCGCTGGTTTTTTTATAAACAAAGCCAACGAAGCACGTTTGATGGTATTTCATAAAACTGATGATGGCTACGAAGCAATTAAGGTGTCGGACGAAGGCAAAATTGAGGGCAAAGCAAGTTTGGGGGCAGGGATTAGCCTACAACCTGCAGGCAAAGTAAAGACGTATGACCCTAGTAAACCATTGATACTAAAAAATGAAGCCTTTAACTATATGCTTTATGGTAAATCGAGTAAGATAATGTATTATAAAGATGGTAAATACCTTGAAGTATTTACTAGTGATTAATCCATCACATTTAGTTTAAAGGTAAGTGATCATTCTTTATGATTGGGCTTTGGCAATGTGCCCACATACAATTATTTTTGTAAACAGACTGTACACTCAAAATATGCCCTAAAATGCAACAAAACCTTTTTCCTGAATCTTCGCCTAACACTCCTAGCCAAAACCCACAAAAAAAACCAACATAGGACAAGCAAGTGTGGCTTATACCGATGCTTCCTCTATATTGACTCCTACCAAAGGTTTTTTGTCTAGCTACGACTACAGCCTCAACCCTTATTCGGGTTGCTCGTTTGGCTGCAACTATTGCTATGCGGCCTTTTTTGCCACTACCCAACAAAACCGTGACAACTGGGGCTATTGGATCAAGGTAAAAGACAATGCTTTACAATTACTTACCAAGTGGCGTAAAAAACCCTTGATTGACAAGGTAATCTACCTAAGCAGTGTTACTGACCCCTACCAACCAGTAGAGCGTTCGCTAAAACTGACCCGCCAATTGCTACAAGAGTTACTCGATTACCATCAGGTTACGCTGCTTATCCAAACCCGGAGCCCACTGGTAACCCGTGATATAGATTTGTTACAGAAGTTCGACAAGGTGCAGGTAAATATGACCGTTACCACAGATGATGAGACGGTAAGAAAAGCATTTGAGCCTTTGTGTCCTTCTAACAAAACTCGCTTAAAAGCAATTGCTGAAGTACACCAGGCAGGGGTTGAGAGTTGTATTAGCCTGACTCCCCTATTGCCAGTAGCCAGTGCCCATACTTTTGCTCAACAAATGGCAAATACAGGAATCACCAAATACATTGCACAAAATTTTCACATGGGCAAAGGCAAGTTTGTGGCAAATACTCGCGAAGATGCACTTAAAATGATGGAAAAGATGGGTTGGAACGATCAGAAGTATCGGGAGACCATTAAAATACTTAGGGAGTATCTACCTGAACTCAGTGAGGGTAAAGATGGTTTTTCGGCAAAAAAGGTGGGAATAAATTAATGAAATACCGTACTCATTACGAAATAACGTATAAAATCTACTATTTTGCACCTTTCCTACTTGCATGAAAATAAAAAAATAAAATTTTATTGCACTGATTATCAATTACTTAAAAAATATTTTTCACGCCAAAATGCTTTTGGTCTTTGGTTTGAATATATACTAATCAAAGATATTTAATAAGCTTTGTGGTTAGGAAAGAAAAACGAGATTCTGTTAGGGTCTCGTTTTTTACTTTAGTGCCCATTCCAAATGATCATTTCTCTATTACACTTGTTGGTTGAACTGCTCTCTTGCCTTATTTTACCTTAACCTCGTCATAGGCAGTTCAACCAAAAAATACCGTCTCAGGTGTGGGTCTTTGGGCGTTAGCCTGACCTACTTGCCAACCCAGAAGTCCTTACACAAGTCGTGTATGGTGTTTCGAATGGCACTGCTCAGGTCACCCTGCGGTAAGACCTTCACGGAGGGTAGTATTGGAGTTGGTTGCTATGCGATTGAACAAGCACGACAAACTGTTAGAAGCTCTTACACAAGTCGTACACAACGTTTCGAATGGAATTGCTCAGGTCACCCTGCGGTAAGACCTTCACGAAGGAGAGCAACCACAAGGGATTGTTCCCATTAACGAAATACCAAAACCATTACGAAATAACGTATAAAAATCACTATTTTTGCAGTTCACCTACTTCCGTGAAAATAAAAAAATAAAATTTTATTTTACTGATTATCAATCACTTAAAAAATATTCTTCAAGCTAAAAATGCTTTTTGGTCTTTGGTTTTGAATATATACTAAACCAAAAGATATTTTAATAAAGCTTTTGTGGGTTAGGAAAGAAAAACGAGATTCTGTTAGGGGTCTCGTTTTTTACTTTAGTGCCCATTCCAAATGATCATTTCTCTATTACACTTGTTGGGTGAACTGCTCTCTTGCCTTATTTTACCTTAACCTCGTCATAAGCAGTTCACCAAAAATACCGTCTCAGTGTGGGTCTTTGGGCGTTAGCCTGACCTACTTGCCAACCCAGAAGTCCTTACACAGTCGTGTA